>JALZVA010000191.1 GCA_023301335.1 Akkermansiaceae bacterium | reverse complement strand
ATTTTACCTAAGGTAAATGATTCATCTGGGAAAAAGTTATCTGCGACCTTTGCTAATTTTTTTTCTGCATAAGCCCCTACTCCAATCAGGTAAGTTGGCTCTATGGTATCAATCAAGGTGGCTAAAAAAGCATTACATGCTTCTTCAACAGGCTCCATCTCAGCTTTCGAGAGTTTATCTGGAGTGATATTTTTTCCCGTTTCAGCCATCCAAATCAAGGGGCAAAAGTTCGTGACATAATGTTCTTTAAAAAAGTCTTCAGCGTTTGGGTATTTCTCAGCAAAGTGTCCCCAAAGTCGCCTCCCACTGACTTCTGACTTTGGGCAGCCGAAGCCTTGTATCGGGCGCTTAGGATGCTCATTTTTCGGTGCTCCCACCAAGGTTTGAATCCCCATCCAATCTGCCACTACTGAGACTTCTCCAAAGGGTACACCTGTCTGCGCCATTCCGTATGGCCCAGGGTTCATTCCCATGAAGATTACCTTCTTTTTCCCCGTAGCGAATTTTTCCAAATAAAGTTGATGCGCGTCCCACGCGTAATCTAGGGGATTATACGTGTGGGTAACGGGCTCAGAAAATGAAAGTTTACGAAGCTGCCGAACCAGTTTTTTTGAAGCAGTAATAATTTTTTCGGCCATGACTAAAAAAGTTATAAATGCTCACTCCTTATAATACCAGACAATAGCTCCAACTATCTATCTTACACATCAGACCAGCACTTGCATTTTATCCCACTTTTGCCTAAAGCTCTTCTCAATAACAATTATGACATCTATGGAAGGACTCGCAGTAATGACATCTGGCGGCGATGCAGCAGGAATGAACCCCGCAGTAAAATGCGTCGTGGATTACGCCCGCTCACTAGGCTACAAACCCTATATTATTCGAAACGGCCTCACTGGAATGGTCGAAGACGAGATTTCTGAAGCTACGCAAGAAGACGTCTCTGGCATCATGCACCGAGGAGGCACTTTATTCCGTTCCTCCCGCTGCCCTCAATTCTTCGAATACGAAGCACGTAAGAAAGCTTACGACAACCTGAAGAAGCATAATATTGACAAGCTAGTTGTCATTGGAGGAGATGGCTCATTCGCTGCTCTCAATCAATTCTACTCAGATTTCAAAGTCCCCTTCGCTGGTATCCCTGCAACGATTGATAATGATATCCCGGGCACCGATTACTGCCTAGGAGTCGACACAGCCCTGAATGTGATCCGCGAATCTATTGATTCTATCCGTGACACTGCCCATTCTTTCTCCCGTGCGTTCGTGGTGGAGACAATGGGGCGTCACTGTGGCTACTTAGCCATGGCAAGTGCTCTCGCCTCTGGTGCAGAAATCTGCCTAGTTCCAGAGATCGAATACGACATGGAAAAAATCGGTGTTCGTCTACGTAAGGAAATCGCTGCGGGACGTGGCTACTTCATCGCCATCGTCGCAGAAGGCACCAACATGGGTAGCTACCTCACACGCTGGATCAATGACTCGCTCAATATGGATGCACGCCTCACTGTGTTAGGTCACGTCCAAAGAGGCGGATCTCCCACTGTGACAGACCGGGTGATGGCCTATAAATTTGCCGTCTCTGCGGTGGATGCGCTCCATCAAGGGCACACTGACTATATTTCTACTTATAAGGAAGGGACACTTGGCTATAAGTCTATCTCCGAAGTAACCAACGCTAAGGTGGAGTTAGATCCACGCATGATCAAGCTCTGCACCCCGCTCGCCCAGTAGTCTATTTTTTTACTTTCCAGACAGTCGTATTTTTTGAACCCTCTATCGTAACTATGAGCTATCAACCTCCATCTCCTGGCACTACTAGAGAAAACTCTGAAATAAACCCCTACGCCTCTCCTACATCTAACACTACAGGAATCTCTCCTGTAGAAGGGAATGCGATAAACCCTATTATTATTGATACTTTAAGAAAAACTAAAGGGTGGACGCGATTCATCTCGATTCTTTTATTCATCTTAGGAGGGCTCTACATTCTTGGCGGCATAGGTAACTTATTCGTTTCTTTCCTCTCAGGGATTTTCATCTTCGTCTTCGCCCTTCTAGTCATCTATCCAGGCGTTAAGCTAGCGCAGTACTCTTCTAAAATATCTAAATTAATAGCTACTCCGAATGAGGAAAATCTCATTATAGCGCTTGAACAGCAACGAGCTTTTTGGAAATACGCTGGAATAGCAGGAATATTCCTGATTCTCATGCTTATTCTCTTTGCCGTCATAGCTGGCACCTTGGTCTCCAGCTTCTCTTAATCAAAAGCTGAGAGTTTTTTAGCTCAAGGCCGCCTGCCACTCTACCTCTTTAAACCCTACCGACTTAAATTTATCAGATAGGAGGAAGGGTCTTTTAATAAGGTTCCCATTACTCTGTAGTAGCTGAATGGCTTCATCCTTGGACATGGCTGGAAGTTTGTCCTTCAGGGCCATAGCTCGGTAATCTCGGCCAGAAGTGTTAAAGAGTAATTTCAATTCCCCTTTCGCCTCTAACATCTGTTGGAGTTCTTCTACGCTCGGAGGTGTTTCTCTAATCGGCAGTTCTTCAAATTCCACTCCATGGGCCTTGAGCCACTTCGTTGCCTTTCGGCATGAATCACAATTTTTATAGGTGTATATTTTCATAAAATTCCAATCGCTTTTTCTAACATGTCAATATCCACCTCATCTGCTCCCTCAGGATAAGTGATCCCATAGATAATGAGAAATCCGTTACTCAGGGTAAAATACTGCTGCTGAAATTTCACCTCACCAGATTTTTCACTTCGTAATATTTGCTTAGACATTTTTAATCCATTTAAGCTGACCTCCTCCACAGGTGATGGATAAGTGATGTATGAAATAGCGGCGAGCTCCTCACGCTGTTTCATAGCGATCTGCGCTGAGGTCCATCCTTTAAATGCCACTGGGATAGGCTCTGCTTGGAGTGAGGCATTCATGGGATTACTTCCCCTACTAGGCTCTTCTTTGTAGACCCAGAATGGATTATGCTTAGAAGCAATTCCAAGCTTCACTGCCTCATCGGCATTTTTCACAGCTTTCAAGGCGCGCTCCACTGCTTCAGAGCCAGTGTCTTTTTTTAGTACCCAGTCAGCTGGTGCTTCAAAGGAAATACCAAACGAAGCGTTTTCATACCTCTTTTCGCTCACCCAATTACCACGATCTTCCGGCTCTACTTTATCAGCTCTTTCTAGTTTGAGTGGCTCTGATTTTTCACACCCCACTAGGGAGATAATAAAAACTACAATAATGATCCCGTAACGCACGTCCTCACTATGCTTACCTCTCGGCGGAGTGCAAGTCAGTTTGGATGCTCACCAAAAAGAAAAAACGCCGATGTATTCCCTCAAGAATAGCTCGGCGTCATTGCGTTGATCTGAATGATCCTAGTGCGTGTCTTATTTATCCGACACGGTAAACGATACGTGCTTTGGTCGTATCATAAGGGGACATTTCCATCTTCACCTTATCCCCTACGACAAGACGAATAAAGCGCTTCCTCATCTTACCAGAGATATGTGCAAGAACTTCATGCCCTCCAGCCAATTCTACCTTGAACATCGTTCCCGCTAGAACAGAGACAATCGTCCCTTCAATCTCAACCGATTTGTCATCACGACCATCGTCTCTTTTCTTTCCACGGTTGTCGTGGCGTCCTCCTTTACCACCTCTACGTGGTGCTGACTTCCTTGCGGGTCTTTTTGGCTTTCCTGCGATAGTATCTCCTTTGTTAGTTGATGCATCCCATGAAACCTTTTCCACGAGTGCGGGCGGATTCTCTTTAGTTTTAGCGATTCCGCAACACAAAATAGTAGCTTTTTCTAAGTAAATCTATTTTTCCTTCGCCTTTTAGCTCCATTCACTTGGAAAAATCCGAGCCTTACTGAATCCCTTATTGCAAAACCTACATTTCCTCTTATCCTCCCGCCTTCCATGAGTGAAGAAAACACACCACAATCCACCGAACAGGAACTCATCGCAGTACGTAAGGAAAAGCTTCAGAAACTTTACGATCTAGGCGTCGAACCCTTCGGTGCTCGCTTCCCAGTAACTATCACACCGGGAAAGTTAGCCGAGAATTTCGAAAATGATAAGAAGGTCACTCTCGCTGGCCGTCTGCTC
>JALZVA010000190.1 GCA_023301335.1 Akkermansiaceae bacterium | reverse complement strand
CCTCTATGAAGAGAAAGGTTCCGGGGGTGCGACTATACTCTCCGAACGGAAAGTTTACGGATTTACATTCCCCTGAATATGCCTTTTGGGCAGTTGATACCCCGGCAATGATTCGTTGGATGGGTGAGCAGGCCGAGCTTGCTGGAGCCGAAATAGCCACGCAAACCAATCTGAAGTCAGCGAGACAAACCGTGACTGGAGTAGAGTTTGAGGAATTGGGCATTCATTCCCGTTTTGCGGTGGGTGCGGATGGGGCACGGTCAAATTTTGCGAAGTCACTTGGCTACCGGCAGAACACAGAGTTCCTAGTCGGTGCTGAGGAAGAGTGGGCTGGGGTGAAAGGATTAGACCCGCGCTTTTTACATGTGTTTATTGATAAGAAAATCGCGCCAGGATATATTGCATGGGTAGTTCCAGGAGTAGGTGTGGCTCAGGTGGGGGTGGCAGTGAGAAAGCCTCATCAACCTAAACTACAGGAATTCATGCAGAAAATTCGTGGGTATTTTGATTTCTCTCAGGCTACAATTGTGGAAAAACGAGGAGGCCTTATCCCCTGTGGTGGAGGTGTGAGAAGGTGGTCACGAGGCAATAGCATGCTGTTAGGAGATGCAGCTGGCTGGGTTTCACCTCTGACCGCAGGAGGGATTTATCCTGCGATTCGGGTGGGAAAGGCAGCAGGAGAGAGTATTGCCAATTATATCCAAAACGGAGCAGCGCACCCACGAGAGGTGCTTAGTTCAATGGCTCCACAATACCGCAGTAAGCTTTTGATGAGAAAATCCATGGACGCCTTTCAGCCTCCAAACTGGATGATGAACTTAGCAATCGGGAATCCTGTGTTCGAGCGTGTCGCCCAAGCTATCTTTTTCCACCACCGAGGGTTGAAAGACCCTAAGGCGTGGAAAGCGATGTTTATGGGGACGGCTCGTTTGGGGGAGCTGTAAGAAGTCTTTTACCTATTTTGCAGGTGTATTAGGGTTTCCTTTGTGGTCACGACCATAGTTTGGATCGTAAACGGGGATTCCCATTCCTGCAGGGGTCTGCCAGCCAGCCTTGGGCTTGTGCGTTATGTAGGCATAGTAAGGAGTGGCCTTGAAGTCTCCATCGATAAAGAGTGGGGCTAGCTTGGTGACTCCTTTTTTAAGGCTGACCTTGAAGGTTACTTCTTTAGCACCTTCTGGAATGTCAATAGTCTGATCAATGTCACCGATACGTAGCTGTGCTTTTTTGTAGCTATAACCTTTACCGTAAGTGTCATCATTGATGCCTTTATCGGCTTCTACTGGCCACCTACGCAGGGAAATTTCATATTCCCCTGCCTGCTCAACTTCGATCGCCCAATGCGACTCAACAGCAACTCTGCCATGAACGATATGAACTTGATTCCACGGCGGGAGAGTGTCGAGGAGCCAATCGTGAGAGGAGAGAGCCACGATAGGGGAGTGATCCGAACCGATCACCATGTAGCTGACGAGATCATGTTCCCTAGAGACATCACCCCAAAACTTTTCGTAGCTCAGGCGTAGCTCTTTCACAACCTCTGGATGGTTGGCAGCGATATCTTTTTCTTGTTTAGGGTCAGTTTTTAGAGCGTAAAGTTCTTCCCCGTTTATCAATCTCCACTGATCTGTCATGACTGCACAATGCCTCCACTTAATCGGGTCAATGACTCTCTGAGTCTCCACGACGAGGGCTCTATCTTCCCATGTTGGATCGGCTGCATAGATGAGGTTTTTTAAACTGGTTCCATCAAATGCGATCTGAGGTGCATCGAGCTCACAGAGCTCAATCATTGTTGGGAGGATATCGATGTGTGCAGTGAGTTTAGCGATAGTTTTCCCAGCCTCTACCTTCCCCTTAGGCCAGCGGAGAATGAAGGGGACACGGTGGCCTCCTTCGTATTCAGAGTTTTTCTTACCTCGCATATTACCATCATGGCCGACATCTTTACGGATGCCACCTGCTGTTCCGTTATCTGTCATGAAGACGAGAATGGTGTTTTCAGCGAGGCCTTCCTTTTCTAACATAGCAGTTAATTTAGCCATATTGTCATCAATATTGGTTATCATTCCGTAGAACTCAGGAGTCGGCACATTGGGCTTCCCTTTATAGAGATCAGAGTAGCTCTTAGGGCAATACAAAGGGCCATGAGGGGCATTGGTGCTGATATAGGCAAAGAAAGGCTTTTCTTTGTTTTCTTTAATGAACTTCATGCCTTCCTCAAACCAAATGTCTGTGCAGTATCCTTTGAATTTTTTAAAGGTGCCATTTACGATGTAGGTGTCATCAAAGTAGTCATTCCCCCAGTAGTCAGGAGCCTGCCCGACACCCCCCGCACCATGATACACACTGTGCGTGAAGCCACGATCTTCTGGACGGAATGGGTAGGTATCTCCTAAGTGCCACTTTCCAAAGATCCCTGTAGCATAGTTATTTTGTTTGAATACATCGGCCATTGTGACTTCACGTCTTCTTAGCATACTACGGCCTTGGACGGTGTGCCAGACACCGATTCTGTTAGAGTAACGACCTGTCATGAGCGCGGAGCGGGTGGGTGCACAGGTAGGGTCTACATGAAAGTTATCTAGGAGGACGCCTTCCGTTCTTAGCTTGTCGATATGAGGCGTTTTAATGGCGGTATTGCCAGTGAAAGTTAGATCTCCGTAGCCTTGGTCATCGGTGATGACGACGATGACATTAGGCTGTGCGGCGAATACAGTAGAGAGAGTGAGACAGGCAGTGATACCTGAGAGAAGGTGTTTAAACTTGATGAGCATGAGATGAATGAATACGATTTTTAAAAAAATACTAGCACTTTAAGAATTTTCAGGAAAATAGAATCGTATTTTTTAATCTCTATGGGGCAATGAGCCAATTCATACAGAAGGGTCATAACGTGTCCGTGTTACTCTGCCACTTGGTCTTTTCTACAAAATATCGTAGAGTAATTATAGATTCAGAAGTTGACGTTGAGTTGAAATTAGTCCGCCTAGAAATAGAGAGAAGGTATAAAATCAAGTTCCTAGAGATTGGCACAGATAAAGCCCATCGAGGATGTTTTGTCCTCAATCATTTCCTTCAAAATAGCCAAAAAACCGACAGAAGATTCTATCAGATTAGCTGTTGACGAGAGCCCTCTAGTGAATGAGTGTGTAGCATCATGAATCCATTATCCAAAGCAGTTAGTATCAATCCTTATTTTAAAATCAATGACGGAGAGGTAGAAGCATTTAAAGCGCTTATTCCAAAATTCATTGCTAGCACTCAGTCCGAGAAGAATTGTTTTTACTATGACTACACCATCAATGGCAATATGGTATTCTGTAGAGAAGCTTACGCAGACTCAGAAGCTGTACTCGTGCATTTAGAAAATGTAGGTGCTCATCTCGAAGAATCAGGAAAAATCTCCAGTATAGACCGTATAGAAGTCCATGGTCCAGCCGAAGAGTTAGCCAAACTCAAAGAACCTCTATCAGAGCTTCCTGTAGAATACTACGAGCACATTGCAGGAGCTCAGTTCTAAAATCTTATCCTTATATCCCCAGGTTGCCTCCAAATAACGATGTATGAAATCCGCTTCCCATAGGAGGCAGCTAGGCTATGGCCTTTATTAAAATGAAAACACGACTTCTATTTTCCATTTTTATCTTCTACTCCTCATTAGGTTTTGCGAGAGAAGTTTCTATTCCTATTGAGGGTAAAAAACTAAGCGGAGAGCTGAACATAGCAGGACAAAATAAGGAGCGGGTTATTTTTATTCTCTCAGGTTCAGGTCCTACCGATAAAGATGGTAATACGACAGGAGCACCAGGAAAAAATAATAGCCTGAAATACCTTGCTGAAGCTTTTAATAAAGCTGGTATCACCACACTAAAGATAGATAAACGAGGCGTTGGGGCTAGTGCAAATGCTGGAATTAAGGAATCTGATATGCGTTTCTCTACTTATGTTGAAGATGTTAAACACTGGACCAAGTTTCTTGAGAAGCAGGGGTATACTGAGATTATATTAGTGGGTCATAGTGAGGGAGCGTTGGTGGCAACGTTGGCTGCTCCATCTAAATTAGTGAAGGGGCTAGTTTGTATCGCTGGAGCGGGTCGTCCTGTTCCTGTTATTCTTCGGGAACAGTTAAAGCCAAAATTACCAAAAGATCTTTATATGGTAGCAGACAAGGCTATTTTGAGACTGACAGAGGGTAAGATGGTAGAAAATCCACCACCTGAGTTAAATGCATTATTCCGCTCTAGCGTTCAGCCGTATCTTATTTCTTGGTTTCAGATAGATCCAGTGAAAGCCATTTCAGAAGTTCAAGTCCCAGTTTTAATTGTCCAAGGCACTAGCGATCTTCAAATTTCAACGAAAGATGCCAAACTTCTACATGCTGGGGCAAAAGGGAGTAATTTGATAATGATTGAAGGGATGAATCACGTCTTGAAAGCGGTCAAAGGAGATTTGCCCAATCAGATAAAATCATATTTTGATTCCAGTCTGCCACTGCATAAAGAATTGGCTGTGGGAGTCATCGATTTTATAGAAGCTGTTAACGCAGAATAAAAATAGCTCTAATATTAACCCTAAAGTTAAAAGCACACTTTCGGCAACGGCGGCATTGTTTTGACGGGGATGTATGGAGAATTTTTTAGTTTTCTACATCGATTTTATATACATGTGCCCGCACCTCTGTAATCTGAACAGTTCTATTCTTAAGTGTAATAGAGGTTGCCTTTTAGTTTAAGATAATTAGCTTATTAGACATGAAAAACGATATAAAAAAACTTCTTTTGGCAGGACTTGGCTGTTACGCCATGATGAATGTTGTGGTCGCTGAAGAGGCTCGTAAATGGGTAAACAAGGATGGGCGTTCGATGATAGCTAAATTAGAGAGAGTCGAAGATAAGCATGTAAACGTCCTCATAGACGGGAAGTCTTACCGAGTAGCTATTGAAGCACTCAGCTCCAAGGATCAGACCTATATTAAACAATGGGGGGAGAAAAAAAATAAATCTACGACTACTGCTACTGAAGGAGAAGAGCTTAACATTTCAAAAAGGGGTAAGCTATTATACGAAACGAATTTTAAAAATAATGACGGTTGGAGGGTGTCCAGTGGTAGCTGGGTATGTAAAGATAATGAGGTGACAGCATCACAAACCGGTAAAGGTCATAAAGGGCACATAGTGATCAGAAATCCTCAGCCAGTAAATGTCATTATTGAGTGTGAAATTCTTTTATTAGAAGCGCGCGCTGTTGGATTCACTATTGATGACAAGCCAGATAAATTGGGGATGGCTAATTTTTCGGCAAATGGTTTTGGCGGGAAGGCGTTACATCGAGTGAAAAATCCACCTATTAAAAAAAGTTTTAAGGGTATTAAGATTCCTTTAAAGAGAGATGAGTGGCATCACGTTACCATCGAGATGATTGGTAATAAAATATCGATCAGTTCTAACGGTCATGAATCGGAAAGCGTCGATAATATGTGGGCTGGAAAGCCTAAAAGGTTGGGACTTCGTGTTGATGGAGGGCCTTCAAAATACCGCAATTTAAAAATGTGGGAAGCTCTTCCAAAGGATGAATAAATAGCTCTGTATCAGGAGAAGTTCTCGATGGGAGTAGAGATAACCTTATCGTCATGTCGCTCATTCGGATAATCATTCTAACCTTAATAGCGCTGACAGCGTTTGCGGGGAACTCTCTGTTTTGCCGTGCGGCACTTAGAGATGCAGAGATGGATGCTGCGAGCTTTACTACGATTCGGTTGATCTCAGGAGCGCTCATACTGTATGTTGTTACGAGAATTTCGAGAGGATCAGAGGTGCGTGGGAATTGGCTGTCGGCATGGCTGCTTTTTTTATATGCTGCGGGGTTTTCTTATGCGTATGTGAATGTATCTGCCGGAACTGGGGCGCTATTGTTATTTGGGGCTGTTCAGGTTACGATGATTGGCCATGGGTTACGCTCAGGTGAGCGTTTACAGAGGTGGCAGGTCGTTGGTCTAGGGATTGCTCTGACGGGACTTATCGGTCTGCTGTTACCCGGTTTATCTGCGCCTTCTATATCCGCCTCTGTATTGATGTTAGGAGCTGGTGTGGCATGGGGGATTTATTCCCTCAGAGGAAAAGGCGTGGGAGATCCGATTGGAGTGACGGCGGGTAATTTTATACGTACTATCCCAATGGTGGTGGGGTTGAGTTTGATTATGTGGCAAGGTCATTCTTTGAGTGCTGCCGGAGTTGGGTATGCGGTGGGATCAGGTGCGTTGGCTTCAGGAATGGGATACGCTATATGGTACACAGTCTTACCAGCTTTGAAAGTCACTCAGGCGGCGACGGTGCAGTTGAGTGTGCCTGTGATAGCTGCGGTGGGTGGGGTGATTTTTCTTAGCGAGCCTATGGGCTTACGCATAGGGTTAGCGAGCTTAGCTATTTTGGGTGGCATAAGTTTGGTCATTCTGAAAAAACAGATCGTAAATGATAGGCTGTCATCTTAGGAGGGGTTATAAATAGCTCAGATGAATGGGAGAATACGAGGCCTTCCTAAAAATTTACTGCGAGGATATTTTTTCTAAAATCATATTGATAATTTCAAAAAAAATCATAAATATACAGCCGATATTATAAATAACTGTTATGAAAAAATATATAGCCCTTTTATTACTCATGGCTTCTTCTGTGTTTGGAGAAACGAAGCCTAACATTATATTCATTTTTACAGATGACTGGGGCTGGGGGGACTTAAGTTGTCACGGGCATCCTTATATAAAAACTCCTAATATTGATCGTTTAGCAAAAGAGGGAACGGATTTTCAGAGGTTTACGGTGGCGAGTGGTGTGTGCTCTCCTAGTCGAGTTGCAGTGATGACTGGGCATTTCCCATCACGCTATAATGTGGCGGGGCATTTTGCGTTTCCTGATAATAACAAAAAACGTGGGATGCCAGATTGGTTGAGTTTGGATGCACCTTATCTTGCAGAGAGACTTCAGAAGGCTGGGTACCGAACAGCTCATTATGGTAAATGGCACCTTTCTAACAATATGATTCCTGATTCTCCTGTGCCTGGTGACTATGGCTATGATGATTATGGCGCATTCAACTGCTCAGGTGAGCAAATGCCGTGGTATGAGGACGCGATGAGGACGTCACAATTCATGGAGAAAAGTGTGAAGGAGAAAAAACCATTCTTTATTAATGTGTGGATGCATGAGCCTCATACGCCGTTCCATACAATTCCTAAGTATGAATATAGATTTAAGGATCTAGAGAGAGGGGATCAAGTGTATGCTTCTGTACTATCCCATGCTGATGATCGAATCGGGCAGATTCTTGATAGCCTTGATCGGCTAGGTATCGCTGAGAACACCTTAGTGATTTTTAGTTCAGATAATGGACCAGAGGGTTCCGGGAAGGCGAAGAAGGTAGCTGAGCTGGAACTGAGCTATGATAGCGCAACAGGATCTGGCTGGGGGTCTGGAGGATCTAAAGGTACGACTGGTGGACGTAAAGGCAGGAAGCGGGCACTTACCGAAGGAGGAATTGGGGTGCCTTTCTTAGCTCGATGGCCAAAGCATATAGCAGCAGGTGCAGTGGATAAGGAGTCGCTTATCTCTGCAGTGGATCTCTTACCTACTTTCTGTGCGATTGCTGGGGCATCTCTTCCGGAAGGGTATACACCTGATGGGATGGATATCACTGATGTTCTAAAGGGAAAAAAAATGCCTTCTAGAGAGAAGCCTCTTTTCTGGGAAGGTCTGGGCAGAGGCGCCATTAACTGGGCAACTGTAGCAGGGCAGTGGAAGCTACTGGCGAGCCCAGATTTGAGTAAGGTAGAGCTTTATAATATCTCCAATGATGTGGAGGAAGCGCATGATCTAGCGGAAGAGCATCCGAAGGTAGCTGAAAAGCTTCTTCAGAGTCTCAAGCAGTGGCAGACAACGCTACCTAAAGAGCCAACGGGAGATGTGTTCTCAAAGTATAGGAAATAGGCCTTTTCCAAGGAATGGGGAAAGGTGGGCTCTTTACTACTTTGTCTCAATTCTCTCTGCTTGGACAGAGTTGTTGACGTAGTAAACCACTCCTAGGCTGCTGAAAAAAGCGAGTAGGATAAAGAGTAGAATGAGTAGAGTGAAAAAGGATTTCATGAAATGCTTATTTCGTGATGATAGATGTACTGGTTGAGCTGTCGAGAGTGGAATATGAGAAAAGGTAAAAAAAAGGGTGCCCTTTAACTTTTTAAAGTGCATAATAAATACGTGTTACAGATAGTTTTTAACGAAATTAGTGCCTCCGAGATTTCCCAGTTGGATACTTTAAGTCAGCTCGATTTACTGGATTCTTTCAAGGTGACGGAGGGAGATCTGGAGACCTTGGACGACGAGCGTTTCGGGAAAATCACTCGTGGAGACACTTCTCTATATCGCTTTCGTGCGGATGATCACCGGATTTATTTTGAAGTGCAGAATGGCCTGGTAGTGGTGCACAGAGTGCTCAATAAGAACTCTTTTTCTGATTTCATGTTCCGTTCGAAGCTTCCTGTGAGTGAGGATGAGGATTTATCAAATGATAAGACTTTTTGGAATTTGATTGAAGAAGGAAGGAACGCCAAACGAAAGGGATAAGAAAAAATGAAGGGATTTTTAATAACTGCGGTCATCTGTGTTTTTGTCGCTATAGCAGGCTATATTGCACTTAGCTTTATGGGGCTAGGTAGCGTGGAAGGAGTAGGGGATGAAAACATAAACCCAGCTCAATTAGAGGGGGCTGATGGGATGGTTCGGCAGCTTGTGACCTCTGTGGTGGTAGCAGGAGTGTTAGGGGTGCTTTTTGTAGTTTTTATCCTTCCTAAAATTGCAGAGAAATTTGCGCAGTTCACGTATTCCCAAAATGAGATCCCACATGATGAACCGACGAAGTTAGATAAAGGACGTTCTCTATTACTACAGGGTAACTTTGAGGAGGCGATTATACATTTCAGAGAGTTTATCGATGAGACGGAGAGCCAGGATAGGATGGCGTGGGTGGAAATTGCCAATATTCAGTTAGACGAATTTAATGATGCAGATTCGGCGATTTCTACTTTGCTTGAAGGTTGGGAGTATGAAGATGCTGAGTGGGAAATGGATGATGATGTGAACTTCATGTTCCGTCTCGGGGAGCTTTACCAAGAGCAGAAGGAAGATAAGGAATCTGCTGCTGAGATGTATCAGGAGGTGATGAAGCGTTATGAAGATAACGAATATCAAGTAAACCGCGCAAACAAAGCTCTCATGGAGCTGGAAAAAGAAGCGTAAGCAGCTAGCCTAAGTCCGCGTGAGGTCTTTCACGTACTGGCTGATAGGGCTTTCTAGGATGGCTGTAGGAGCATCCTCTTGGATGACTTGACCCTCTTTTAAGATGACGATGGAATCTGAGATGTCCAAGGCGTCTTCAATATCATGCGTGATGATGATGATGGTGAGGTTGGTTTGTGTGGTGAGAAGTTGGATTTGTTCTCGGAGCTTTTTACGGCGGATGGGATCGAGATTAGAAAAAGGCTCGTCCATGAGCAGGATAGAGGGAGAGGGCGCGAGTGCGCGTGCGAGTGCGACGCGTTGTTGCTGCCCTCCAGAAAGTTCATGTGGGTGGCGTTTCTCATAGCCTTCGAGATTAATCAGGCTGAGCATTTGCTGAGTGACCTTCGCCTTTTGTTTTTTGACTCCAAAGGTGATGTTTTTCTCCACTGTTAGGTGGGGGAAGAGTGCGTAGTCTTGAAACACAAGCCCCATGCTTCTTTTATTAGGGGGAAGGTGTGTGATCTCTTTTTTATCGAGGATGACACTGCCAGATTCAGGGGTTTCGAGTCCTGCGATGATACGTAAGAGAGTGGTTTTTCCAGATCCACTTTCCCCTACGATAGCGGTGACACGGTTTGACCTCACGGTGATAGAGACTTCATCGAGCACCGTTTGCGTACCAAAAGATTTGGTGATATTGTTAAGGGTAAGAGTAGGCATACTGTCTTAGTTTTTTAGTTTTCTAAACATAAGACGCAGGGTGAGCATGCCTGAGACTCCGACAAGGATGAGGATGAGTGCGGGGATTGACCCTGCAATGTAGCGTTCTTCTACTTTAAAGAGACTATAGGTTTTGGTGGCCAGTGTCTCTTGGTTCATGATAAGAGTTAAGGGTAATTCTTTGAGGAGATCAACGAATACAATCAGCAAGCCACCAGAAATTGCGTATTTAAGTAAGGGTAGATGGATTTTTAAAAAAGTGTAGAGCTTGCCTTTCCCCAATGTGCTGGCTGCTTCATCGAGAGAGGTGCGGATATTTTTAAAGCCCGCTTCAGCTGGGTTAAGCCCCGCAGAGAGGAATTTTGCAGCGTAGGCGAAGATCACACCGAGGGTTGATCCGTAGAAGACGAAGTTGATGAACTGGTGTCCTAAGTCGGACTGATTTACCGTGCCACTGAGTGTGATTAAGGTGACCCCAAGGATCGCTCCAGGAATGGCATAGCCTAAGTTACAAATCTTAAGAACACTTTGCATGAACCAAGAAGGAGCTAGGCGGTGAGTGTAGCTTAGGAATAAGGAGATGGCCATGATCACCAGAGCAGCTTTACCTGCTAGACTAACAGAGGAGTAAATTTCTGAGAGGTAGGGGCTGATGCCTACGGTGGGGAGAGCTAGGAAGGCGAGCTTACTGAGTTTAAAAACGGGAAGGAGGAAGGCGATGGAGAAGAAAAACAGGCAGGTGCTGACACAGAACCACGTGCCTA
>JALZVA010000189.1 GCA_023301335.1 Akkermansiaceae bacterium | reverse complement strand
ATGGGGACGTAGATATATCTGATTTGGAGGTTCCTCAATTTGATCTAAGACTGAAGTGTGATTACGCGCAGGTTTACCGGAATGATTTTTTATCTTCACGTGCGAATGTGAATATCAATCTCAAAGGAACCCTTGAAGATGCATTGGTAAGTGGTGATGTGGGGATTGTGGAGTCACTTTTTTATAAGGATATTGAGTTGATTCCAATAGGTGTCCCTTCATCAGAGGTTGCTGAGGTGAAATTACCTTCGGTAGATACGGGGAGTGGTGATGAGCTACCGATCCCTGCTCCTTTTGATCAGTGGAGATTGGATGTGAATGTGAAAACAGAAGATCCTTTTTTGATTCGAGGAAATGTTGCTCGTGGGAAAGTTGAAGGTGGTTTGAATGTCAGTGGCACGCTTAAAAAACCCGTAGCAAAAGGTAAATTTTATCTTAAAAAAATTAAAGCGAAGCTACCTTTCAGTGTGCTCAGAGTGGCTAATGGAGAGGTGATTTTTGATGAATCCACAGGCTTGATGAACCCTAGACTGAAAGTTGCTGGGACATCTGAGATAGGGAACTATAAGGTGAACCTTTTAGTGCATGGAAATGTGTCTTCACCAGGAACGAGCCTGACCTCATCTCCTCCTCTACCAGAAGAAGATATTATGTCTTTACTAGCTACGGGTGCGACGACGAGTGACTTGGAGAATAGCAATACAGTGGCACTGAAAGCACTCCAGGTTTTTTTAATGAAGCTGGAGAATGAGGAAAAGGTGTCAGGAGCGAATAAGCTTTTTGGAGCGCTCTTGTCAGGGATGCAAAAGCTTAACTTAGAAGTAGGGAAAGAAGATGTATTCACTGGGAGTAAATATACCTCTGCGTCAGTGGATATTGGCTCTAACTGGTTATTTACGACACAAGTAGATGCAGAGTTAGAAACCCGAGCCTTAATTGTGTATTTGATTAGATTTAGATAGTTTCGTGATGAGGAGAAAAAAAAGACAGGTTCTGAAATTGTTGTGTATGACCTTGCTCTATTGTGGGCTAGGGCATGCTGCGACGATTCAGATTACAGGTCTAAGTAAGGAGAGGGAAGAGTTAGCGATGGAAAAGCTAACACCTCGCTTAGAGTTTATCCTTAAGCGTGATGCATCCAGTTGGAGAGCAGATGACGCTGCGTTTTTTCTGAGAAGGATCATGATCCGCTCTGGCTACCCGGATGTGAATGTCGAGTGGAAACTACCAGGATCGAATATCATCGGCTTGGATGTGAACTCAGGTGAACGCTATCTCTTTGGGACGATTAGCTCGAACCATTCTGAAGTGATGTCTTCTGAAGAACTAAGGGAATATTTTCTCCAGCCTTTGGTAGAGACAGAATTGGTATCGAGTAAGAACGCCCCTTATATTGAAGAATATGTTGAGCGAGGGGTCGAAAATGTGAGAAATTATCTCAAATCTCAAGGCTATTGGAATGCTTCGGTGAAGCTAAATTCTAAGCAAAGAGACCGTGGCGAAAAGTGGATGAACGTATCATTAACGATTACTTCAGGGCAACGCCTTGTGATAGAAAAACCATTTTTTTCAGGAGTGAGTGAAGCACATTTGAATAAAATTTACCCTCAGATAGAATCTCTCGTAGGAGGTGTGGCGAGCACAGAGCACATCAATAAAATGCGACAATTAGTAGAAAATTTCTACGCGTCTAACGGGTATCAATTTGCCAAAATTCAGACAAAGGTAGTGCATTTAAACAAGACGACAAAAATAAGTTTTAACGTAAATGCAGGGGCTCAGTATAAGGTGAATAAGGTAGTTGTGAAGGGGCAGGAGAAAACGAAGAGGAGAAAAATATCTCGCTACTTTGGAGATCAAAAAGGAGAGAATTATGATGCGGCAGAGATTAATAAGGTTGTCGCAAAGCTCATTGCAACGGGTGCATTTAAAAGTGTGGTGGTACGTCCAGTTCAAATTGCAGGGGTAGACGAGGTGAATTTGGAGGTTGAGGTGGAAGAAGCGGATGCAAGATCAGTGAAGGTGTATGGAGGGTTCGGATCTTATGAAGGCTTTATTATTGGTTCTACCTATTCTAACCGAAATTATCATGGGAGTTTGAGGAATGTTTATATTGGGGGCGAGTTTAGTTCTCGTGGTTTGTTAGGTGAGGTGGGGATTGTTGAACCAAGGATATTTAATTCCCCAATTGCGTTTCATGCCAGAGCGTATTTGGTCGAGCGTAACAATGAAGGGTATAGGACAAAAAAAGGAGGGTTTGAGTCTTCCTTTGTATGGAAACCGAATAGTAACTACGCTACGCGTCTTTTTGGAAATATTGAATATGCTTCTTCTTCGTCAACGCAGTTAAGCGATGCGGAGCTAGGGCCCAGTGACTACGGGGTCTCTAGATTCGGGTTGGAGCAGGTCGTGGATCTAAGAGATAATAGGCTGTTACCTACTAAGGGCTATCATGGGCGAACATTGTTAGAAACTGGGTTGATTGCAGGAGATGCGAGCAACGCCTTTCTACGAGCCGAGACAGAGCATTCTTACCGTTTTGCACTGAACGAGCAAAACAGCGTCGTGACTCGGGTGCGTTTCGCTGGGATTAAGCCTTCAGATTCTTCTAATCTGCCGATAGATATCCGCTTGTTTAGTGGCGGGGCGAATACGCAGAGAGCATTTGACGAAAGAGAACTTGGGCCACAATCAATTAGTGGAGAATCGCTTGGTGGGGAAGCGTATTGGTTGGCGAGTGCCGAATATATCCGCACGATCTCTGAGCCATTTAAAGTAATAGCTTTTGTAGATGCTGGTCAGCTATACTCTGATATAGAAGATTTTGGTCTGAGTGACGCGAGCTATGCTGCGGGAATCGGAGCACGGATTGATATCCCTATTGGTGCAGTGCGCTTAGAGTATGGTAGAAACCTGAATAAAAAAGAGGGTGAACCAAGCGGAACTTTCCACTTCAGTATTGGAACGAATTTTTAAAGAGGTGAGGCTCTTTAAAATTACTGGATAGCAAGATCGATGAAGTCTAACACATCCTTACGGCCCTGTCGGTTTGAAGAAGATGTGAGGAAATAGCGAGGCGGGCCTTCGCAGAATTGAGCCATTTCTTCATAAAATTTTTCAATATTACGAAGTGAGGCGTTAGGCTTAGACTTATCCGCTTTAGTGAAGATAAGAATAAAAGGAATCTCTGCGTCCATAAGCCATTTCGTGAATTCAAGGTCGATTTGCTGAGGGGAGATTTTTGAGTCGATGAGAGCAAAGACACAAGTGAGGTTTTCACGGTTAAGTAAATACTCTGAGACAAATTCTTGGAACTTATTTTGCTGAGACTTACTTGTTTTCGCGTACCCGTATCCAGGGAGATCAACAAGATTCCATTTTTTGTTGATGAGGAATTCATTGATCATCTGTGTGCGTCCTGGCTTAGAAGAGACCAAGGCGATGTTTTTTTTACCTCCCACGATCATATTGATGAGCGAGGACTTACCTACGTTTGATCGGCCTACGAAGGCAAACTCTGGACGATCAGTCTCAGTGAGGCTATCGAAGCTAATGTGGCTCTTTATGAACTCGGACTGGTGAATCTGCATAAGGTGTTAGGTTGTTAAGAATTGGAAGCTGGAGGGCGCTAGTACTTTATGCGGTGAGTGCTGCAAGCATTTCATGCAGTTGGGTGAGTTTGCCTTCTGCTTCAGCTAGAGCTGATTTTTCTTTTTGCACAAGTTCCTCTGGGGCTCTTGCAACGAAATTTTCATTACCTAATTTACCATTGATCTTGGCAATTTCCTTATTGGCCTTATCGATCTGGGTGTTGAGTCGCTTCGTCTCTGCTTCTACATCGATGAGTCCATCTAGAGGCATGTGAACCTCACCAATTGCAGTGATTGCGACAGGTGTACCTTTGGCGGCACTGTAGTCTGGCTCAATAGTAATGTTTTTGGCTCCAACTAGAACGCTAAGGGTATCTAACTGATTCTCCACCCATGCGGCTAGAGGCTTCACCTTGAAAGAGACATCTTTACTGGCCGCGAGGTTGTATTCCGCTTTAAGGTTGCGGAGTTGACTTGCGGTGTCATAGCAGCTGTTAGTGATGCTTTCAGCCTCTTGTTTCTTCTCTGAGCTTAAACTCGCCAGGATGGGAGCGTTAGGGAGAGCTTTTTGCATGAGGAACTCCCCATCGGCGGTGTAGCCTAATTTGTTAGATAGCTCTTCTGTGATATGCGGCATGAGCGGGTGAAGGTAGGCGAGAAAGCGCTCAAGCACGGCGTCGATAGTAGCGAGCGTATTAGTTCTAGCTTGCTGATCCTGTGAGCGGAAATCACCCTTCACAGCTTCTAAGAACTTATCACAATACTCAGTCCAGAAGAACTCGTAGAGAGCTGCACACATATCGTTAAACCGGTAATCAGCGAGAGATTTTTGAAGCTTTTCTCCTAATTCATCTAGCTTGGTGAGGATGTGAATATGGAAGACAGGAAGTTGCTCAGTGTTTGTTAGGGCGACTTTCGGAGTGTCCTGCATTTGGCGGAAGCGGGCAGCGTTGTAGAGCTTGTTAGCAAAGTTTCTACCTTCTTCAACTTGCGGGAAGATGGTTTCCCCTGTTTTTTGACAGACTTCATCGAGGAAGCGGATATCAGAGTCGACAGGAGCGGTGCGCATGAGGGCAAAGCGGAGTCCATCTGCTCCGTAGGCATCCATGATTTTAATAGGGTCGGGAGAGTTCCCTAAGGATTTAGACATTTTACGCCCCTGCTTATCACGGATAAGAGCAGTGAAATAAACGTTCTTAAAGGGAAGCTCGTTTTTGAAACGGTAACCAGCCATGATCATGCGTGCTACCCAGAAGAAGATGATATCAGGGCCGGTGACGAGATCAGCAGTGGGGTAGAACTTTTCCTGTTCCTTCTCATTCATAGTGGCGAATGGCCAGAGCCATGAGGAAAACCAAGTGTCCATAACATCCTCATCACGCTCCCAGAGATCAGGATCTGATGGTGGGGTAGTGCCCACGTAGATGTCTCCGGAGTCAAGGTGGGAGAGGTCAAGTTTTTCAGCTTCTTTGAGATCAAAGGCTTTCTCTTTTTTATACCATACAGGAATTTGATGACCCCACCAGAGTTGGCGTGAAATACACCAGTCTTGGATATTGGTGAGCCAGTGGTCGTAGGTCTTTGCCCAGCGCGCTGGACGGAAGTTAATCTCTCCGTTAGCAACGGCATCTTTGGAGGCTTCGACACATGGGTATTTTAAGAACCACTGCATAGAGATACGAGGTTCGACCACAACGTCTGCACGTTCGGAAAAACCTACATTATTTTCATACTCTTCGACTTTAATGAGGAGTCCTTTTTCTTCGAGCATCTCAGCTGCTTTACGGCGAGCTTGGAAGCGATCGAGTTTATCAAGTTCGGGAACTTCCGGGCAGTTGATGGTTCCATCTGCATGAAGGACATCGATGATTTCGAGGTTGTGACGTTCTCCAATTTCAAAGTCCGCTTTATCGTGAGCGGGTGTGATTTTTAAACATCCTGTGCCGAACTCTTTATCGACATGCTCATCAGCAATAATACTAATTTCTGCTTCAGGGAAAGGGCGGCGGACTTTTTTACCCACGAGTGCTGTGTAGCGTTCGTCTTCTGGGTGCACGGCAACAGCGATATCTCCCATGAGGGTTTCAGGACGCGTGGTGGAAATCTCTAAGAACTTACCTGGCTGGTCGACTAATTCATATTTCATGAAGTAGAGTTTAGACTGCTTTGGCTTCATGATGACCTCTTCGTCTGAGAGGGCTGTGAGAGACTTTGGGCACCAGTTGACCATACGCTTCCCTCGGTAGATTAACCCTTCTTTGAAAAGTTGGCAAAAGACTTCAGAAACCCACTGTGAATAATCTTTATCCATGGTGAAACGCTCACGCTCCCAGTCACATGAGCAACCTAAGCGTTTAAGCTGAGAGACAATGATACCACCATGCTTGTCTTTCCAGTCCCAAACTTTTTCTAAGAATGCATCTCGGCCAATGTCATGCTTTGACTTCCCATCCTCTTCGCGGAGCTGGGTTTCAACCTTTGTTTGAGTGGCAATTCCTGCGTGGTCCGTGCCAGGGAGCCAGAGGACTTCTTTCCCCTCTTGACGTGCTCTACGTGCGAGGAGGTCTTGAATAGTGTTATTTAGCACATGGCCAAGGTGAAGAATACCTGTGACATTAGGTGGGGGAATAACAATCGAATAACCTTCTTTACTGGATTGCGAATCAGCAGAAAAACAGGCGTTATCAAGCCATGTTTGGTACCAATTTTTTTCCACCTCTTGTGGTTCGTATGCTGTGGGTAAGTCGCTCATGGCAAAAATAGAATGTGTGTGTGAATACAGTCGAGGAGGTGTGGCATGAGGGTTCATGCTAGTCAAGGTTGGAATGGGCTCTAGAGGAGGTTGAAAGGGAGTTTTATAGCGGTTTTTTAGATTCCTTTAGCGAGTGAGTTTGCATTGAGTAAATTACTATCACGGGTAGTTTCTTGCGTTATTTTGAAGATGTTGTATTATCCTTACAAATAAAAATACTATGATGTTTAAAAAATTATTACCGTTTAGCTTAGCAGCCCTTTACATGCTGCCTACTTCACTTGCTGAGGAGCAGACACTTTGTCCGATCATGATCGAAGACGAAATTGATGTAGAAGATGTTGTCGAATTTGAAGGGACTAAGATCTACATGTGTTGTGGAGGCTGTTCGAAAGCTTGGAAGAGTAACCCTAAATATTATCTGAAAGTGGGCCGTGAGCTAAAGCTCATTCCACAGCTGGAAAACATCTCTGAAGAGCTACAGAAAGAGCTAGATGAGATCGAACTGATGGAGCAGCGCTATTGTGCGATCAGAAAAGATACAGTAGTGGCGCCGAATAGCCCATCGATTGAATATGAGGGAAAGAAAATTTATTTTTTCAAACAGAGTGATATCGACAGAAAGTGGAACAAAGATCCTCAGGGTGCTTTTGAAAAAGCAAAAGAAGCAGGGGTCTTACCTCAGTTTGATAAGGAATAAGCTGGGAAGTTTTATCTAGCTAGTTTTAATAAAAGTTGAGATTCTCTAAACTGAGGATCTCAACTTTTTTGTTATTACTAGTAATGCGGATTCTATTGGCAGAGCACTGGAGCTCTAAATACAGCTCCAGAGAACCCTTAGAATATTATTTTATGCTCTTGCGCAAATCGTCGATGACTTTGCTGTCTTCAAGCGTTGTAACATTCCCCGTGATGTTTCCCGTTTTTACAAGCTCCTTGAGAAGTCTTCTCATGATTTTACCAGATCTTGTTTTAGGGAGAGCTGGGGCAAAGTGGATGTCATCAGGTTTTGCTATAGCACCGATGATTTTACCAACGTGGTTACGGAGCTCTGCTTTGAGCTCGTCACTTTGAGTGGCGTTTGACTTGAGAGTCACGAAGCAAACAATGGCTTCGCCTTTGATCTCGTGTGGTTTACTAATGACAGCTGCTTCAGCAACCGTCTTGTGAGATACGAGGACGTTTTCTACTTCAGCAGTTCCTATGCGATGCCCAGAGACGTTGAGGACGTCATCAAGCCGACCAATGATATAGATATTTCCACGTTTGCCTTTTTTGGCTCCATCGCCGGCGGTGTAGTAGCCATCGTAATCGCTCCAGTAGGTGTCGCGATAGCGCTTTTTATCTCCATAGATAGTTCTGAGCATGGAGGGCCAAGGTTGGCGGATGACAAGTTTTCCTGGTTGGTCTGGACCGCATTCATTTCCGTCTTCGTCAAGGATCGCGACATCAATCCCGAAGAAGGGGCGGGTGGCTGTGCCGGGTTTGATCGGAGTGGCTCCGGGGAGAGGGGAGATCATGATGGCGCCGGTTTCCGTCTGCCACCAAGTGTCCACAATAGGGCATCTTCCGCCGCCAATTTTTTCATGATACCACCTCCACGCTTCAGGATTAATAGGTTCACCAACTGTTCCTAACAATCGGAGTGAGGAGAGGTCGTGGCCATCGACGAACTGATCGCCTGCTTTGATAAACGCTCTGATGGCAGTAGGAGCTGTGTAGAAAATCGTGACTCCGTGTTCTTCTATCATTTTCCAGAAACGGCTAAAGTCTGGATAGTTAGGTGCACCTTCATACATGAGCTGGGTGACTCCGTTGAGAAGTGGGCCATAGGTGATATAAGAATGTCCTGTGATCCAACCAACATCGGCGGTGCACCAATAGACATCTGTATCCTTCATGTCGAAAATGTATTTACAGGTGCAATAGGTTCCTACCATGTAGCCCCCTGTGGTATGAAGAATGCCTTTAGGCTTTCCTGTGGAGCCAGAGGTATAGAGAATAAAAAGAGGATGCTCTGCATCAAATGCTTTCGCTTTGTGTTGAGCTGGGACGTTAGACATTTCAGTGTCCCAGTCGAGGTCTCTATTTTTCTTAAATTTAATGTTATTTCCAGCGTGCTTATAAACGATGACTGTTTCTACCAGCGTATCTTTTTTAAGAGCCTCATCGACGGTCGCTTTGAGTGGGACGATTTTTCCACGACGGTAGCCTCCATCTGCGGTGATAATAGCCTTTGCCTTACAGTCTTCGATTCGGTCTTTGATAGAATCTGCTGAAAATCCTCCGAAGACGACTGAGTGAACAGCTCCAATCCTAGCACAAGCGAGCATCGCTACAGTAGCTTGTGGAATCATGGGCATATAAATAAGTACACGGTCTTTAGACTTTATACCTTGAGCGAGAAGGACGTTGGCAAATTGGCAAACTTGTCGCTGGAGCTGACGGTAGGTGATAGTTTGCGTATCTCCGAGCTCGCCTTCCCAGATGATGGCGGCTTTATTGCCGTTGCCGTTTTCTACGTGGCGATCCACACAGTTTTCACTGATGTTGAGTTTTGCTCCTACAAACCATTTGGCGTGAGGGGCCTTCCAGTCTAAGACCTTATCCCATTTTTTATGCCACTGTAATTCTTTTGCTTCTCTTGCCCAAAATACATGAGGTTTTTCAATAGACTCAGTATACATGCGGGTGTATTCCGCCATGCTCTTCACGCGTGCATTTTTTGAGAATTCTTTAGAAGGTTTGTAGGCGATATTATCTGCCTTAGTTGGAGCAGTTTTAAGAAGCGTTTTTTTAGATCTCATAAATGATAAGGTGAACAGATTAGATAGACGAAGTCAGTCTGTGCTAAATAAACTAATGATCTTCCAGTTATTGGGCAAGTTCGATTTTCTGAAATGAGGAAATCTAGGGTATGGAATTAGAATGCTCCATGAGAGGGCGCTAGCTAAAAATTGCTTGGAGTTTGGTGAGGCGTTCTAGGGCCTTACCTGAATCAATCAGATTCGTAGCTTGGTGGATGGCGTCGTCCATGTGATCAGCGAGACCTGCGCAGGCGAGACCTGCGGCAGCATTAAGAATAACCATGTTACGCTTGGGTCCTTGATCCTTTCCTGAAAGAATATCGATGAGGATCTGAGCATTTACCTCAGCGTCACCGCCCACAAGATCTGCTATAGGTGCGATAGCTAGGCCAAAGTCTTCAGGGGATATTTCCTCGTCTTCGAGGTCCTGGAATGCTCCAGACTTAGAAATGAGGGTGGAACCCATCAAACTGACTTCATCTACGGAGCGTCCGTCCTGAGTCTGCCCGTGAACCACCCACGCGCTATCTCTACCTAGGCGGGATAAAATCTCTGCGTAGGAGTGGCGCAGGCCTTGCTGGCAGATCCCGACGAGCTGACACTTTGGACGGGCGGGGTTGAGAAGAGGGCCTATCAAATTGAAAATCGTTCTGACCCCTTCTTCAGCGAGTTGCTTCCTCACTGGTGCGACAGCTTTGAATGCGGGATGATACATTTGGGCAAATAGAAAGCCAACGCCAGCCTCTTCAAGACACTGACGAAACAGCTCGGGTGAGGCATCGAGCTGGATACCTAGTGCCTCTAACACATCAGCGCCTCCGCTTTTTGAAGTGATGCCTCTATTGCCGTGTTTCACGACAGTAGCCCCTCCTGCGGCAATTACGAACATACAGGTGGTGGATACATTAAAGAGGTCTAGCTTATCCCCGCCAGTCCCACAGACATCGATGGTCGGCCCCGTTAGATCCATGTTCTGAATGCCCGGATCGATAGCTCTTGTTAGGAACGCTTCAACAAAGCCGGCGATCTCAGCTGGTGTCTCGCCCTTGTTGGTGAAAGCGCGTAGAAAGTCTGCCTTGTGAGTGATATCGACGGATTCGTTGAGTAGCATATCAGCAACGTGTTCAATCTCACGTTGGTTAAGCTCAAGTCCGGCTTCGATTTTTGAAAGTGCAGCATTCATGATGTCGGTTAGCATAGTATAAAATGTGGTAAGATTACGAAAAATTTAGTAAACTATATGTGCGTAAAATGGATGAAAAGAGATGAAAAGATGGTAACTATCGTGCCTTTTTCAAGAGCGGCGGACTATTCTAATTCTAGCCTATAGCGTGCCAGTGATGAATCAATTTCCTGACTCCAAGCATCGATACCTCCTTTGATAATGAAGGTGTTGTTGAGGTTGTGACCTTTGAACCAAGCGCAGGTATCGAGTGCCTTATCCCCCAGATGATCATAGAGGATGACGATCTGGTCTTTATGCCATGTTCCAAAGGCCTCTTGCTGAAGCTCTTGGGTGAGGAAGAGTGAGTTTTTAATGGCTACCGCTTCATGTTCTTCACGGGTGCGGGTGTCGATGAGTTGCGCTCCTTTTTCTAGATGTTGCTGAGCTTCTAATGGGCTGAGCATCATCTTGGTATCAAAGGTATGGCTTTCGAGGATATGCTGGATGGCTTCTTCTACAGAGAATTCATTTCTCTCGGCGACTTCAGCGATCGTTTCATCATCTTTGTAAGCACAGGATGAACAGCCCCCAATATGGTACTTTGCGAACAAGGCACGCCGAGCTCCTGGGAAGTGGGCGTTTAATTGGTTCATGCTGGTATGCTGGGTTAAATTAGCCATGTTGGGAGGACATTACTGAATATACTGGAAATTTCCAATACTTCTTCTAGCATTTCTCACAGACCTCACTAAATCGAAAAAATATGAGCAAGGAACCAGAAGAACCAAAAATTTACCTACTGCCAAACTTGATGACAGCGGGTAATCTCTGCTGTGGTTTTTTTGCCATTTTAATGATTTTTAATGGGATGCGTGAAGGCTATGAAAACGGGGGTGCTGAGGGCTATGATTTCAGTAAGGCATATGTTTCTTACCAAACCGCGATTTATTTGATATTTGGCTCGTGCTTGTTTGATTTACTGGACGGGCGATTGGCACGGTTAGGCGGTCAGGAATCTCCATTTGGACAAGAATTTGACTCGATTTGTGATGTGGTTTCCTTTGGTGTGGCTCCCGCTCTGCTTGTCTCAAGAGCGGTGCTGTTTGATTTGCATTTGGATAAGCTAAGTTGGGCGATTGCGTTTATTTACTTACTTTGTGGGGCGATCCGTTTAGCAAGGTTTAACTGCTTGATTAATATGGAGTCGAGCTCCTCAGATAAGAATAATTTTAGAGGTATTCCTATCCCAATGGCTGCGGGCTTCATTGCTTCGCTGACATTTTTGATTATCTATTTTGAGAAAAACTCAAAGGAAATGGCTGATTGGTGGAATTGGGTGTTAGCTGGAGCGATGCTAGGATTAGCCTTTTTAATGGTCAGCGATATTAAATATCCAAGTTTCAAGAAGGTTGATTGGAAAACAAAAGGGAGCATCGGGAGCATCGTGCTTGGAGCATTTGTGATGATGCTATTCTTTTATGAACAGACTCGTTGGTTTATGCCTACAGTGATTTTCTCTCTCTACCTTCTTTTTGGGATCTATAGGCGTTTTTTCACGAAATCTGGGAAAAATTTAGTCAAGAGCAGAGAGCCTAGCTAATCGTCTGATTTATGAGTCGCCCACATATATCAGTGAATTTGGCAATGACACTGGATGGTAAGATTTCTACGAGGAATTACACCGCTTCCGGGTTTACACCTAAAACTGATTTAGAAAAACTTTTAGAACTGAGAGTGAATGCTGATGCGCTTTTGGTAGGGCGGGGAACTTTAGAAGCGGATAAAATGCGCTTAATCATACCTGATAGAGTTTTGAAGGGAAGGAAACAGCCTTTACGCTGTGTTATTTCAGGGAAAGGAGAGTGGGATTTAACACATCCTTTTTTTCAGGTTGAGACAGCTGAGGAGCTCCTCTTTGTGACGTTAAGAAAGGCAAAGGAAGAAAATGAGGTAGCAGTGGATTCTATAGAAGAGGCTGTGGGCTACTTATTTAGTAAAGGAATCCGATACCTTCACTGTGAAGGTGGTGGAGCTGTGGTGAAGTCTCTGATGGAAAGAGATCTGGTAGATGAGTTGTTTTTAACGTGGTCTGGCACTACATTTTTTGGAGGAGAGGAAGCTCCCACAATATCAGGGCAGAGAGGTGAGTATTTACCTGAAAGTAGGCATTACGAACTGATTTCTCTGGAGGTCGGTGAAGAGCAGGAGTGCTACCTACATTACCGTAAAAAGAAGCGTGCTACTTAAATTTTAAGCTTTGGCTATCGAGGTTCTTATAGAGGATTTTCCAAGGGCGTTCAGGAGCTCCCCCTAGCATATCGACGATCATCGAAGCTTGCTTTGATTCAAATGAAAAGTGCACAAAACCAGGTTGAAGTGCTTCGATTTCAGGTTTAAGGAAGTCGCTAAAGTTTCTAACTGCTTCATTCTTAGCTTGGACCATGAGGTCGGCGAACATAGACGGATTGCCCACCATTGTTTCTACATAGCCGAGAAGTTTTTTATTAGGCTCCCCTGATTTATCGAATGGGAGAACATAGCTTATACCACCAGTGACTCCGACCCAGCCATTGTAGTCATCATTCCAGTGAGCTTGTCCTAAGACGGGGTGGTTCCACGAAGTTACAGGTTGTTTTGGAGCTATGCCTAAGATTTTTTTAATCATCATTTAATTATTGGAAGAATTTGTATAATACGGAAAAGAGAATACAATCCAAATTGTTGACCTTTAGCGTTATTTTTGTAGAATATATGCTTTTATTATTTGTAAAAAAAATACTGTAATTATGTTAAAGAGAGTCTAGATTATAAGAGTCGTTACTATGAATTTAGAGGAAATTAATGGATACCCTGTGCCAACGCTTGAAGAGATGAAGCGTCTTTTTCCTAGCTATGATGTTCAAATACTCGTGGGAATAGGTTCATCTGGCGCTGTATTTTATGCCCTAAGGGAAAATAAGGCATATGCTATAAAAGTTTTAGTAGGCGAGAGGAATGTAAGAACGCAAGTTGAGTTCAGATCCGAAGCCGAAGCGCAACAAGCGATGGACCATCCCAATATTGTGAAAATTCATGACCACGGGGAAGCTGAGCAAATGCCCTTTCTGATCATGGATTATATTGAGCGCGGGACTTTGTTTAATGTCTTAAATGAGTATAAATTTGACGAACAAAGTGTGGCAAACTTCGCGGTTATGATTTGTGAAGGTTTAGAGTATGCGCACGAAAAGCATTATGTGCACAGGGATATGAAGCCTGATAATATCATGATCTCAGAGGATTGGACGCCAAAGATCATGGACTTTGGGCTGGCCGTTAATTTGGATAACCCGAATTACAAATACACAGCGGTAGGGAGTAAAGGCTATGCAGCTCCTGAGGTGATCACAAGTCCTAAAGAGATCGATTATCGAGTGGATGTGTATGCCATGGGAGGCATTATTTATAACATGTTGACGAAAGAAATCCCTGATGCAAAATCTCCAGACTTTGATAAACTACAGGGCTTTGACCCTAGATTTAAGATGATTGTCAGAAATGCGATGAATCCTGATGTCGAAAAAAGAACAAAATCTATTGCTGAAGTGAAATTAAAGCTTTTAAGCATGCTGAAAAGTTGGGGAAATTGCGGTTAGATCCTATTGACTAAATGATTGAAGAAGAAGCTAAAATAAAAGAACTGTTTCCAGAGTTCCTGATAAATAGCGTTTTAGGCGAGGGAGGTGAGGGAATTGTCTTTAAAGTTGTAGAGGTTTCAACAGGGGATGAACTAGCCCTTAAAATTCTGCGTAAAAAAACAAGAACTGCTATTTCTCAGTTCCAGAAAGAAGGACGGCTACTAAGTGAATTTGATCATCCTAATATTGTTAAAGTATTTGATTACGGGGAACGTGAAGAATTTTACTATATTTTGATGGAATACTGTGCGTATGGTAATCTGTTAGAACTTATTGCCGATAAAAGCTTTACTGATGAAGAGGCTGGTAACCTTGTTATTAAAGTTGCTGAGGGACTTCAATATGCTCACGAGATGAGGGTTCTCCACCGGGATATAAAACCGGAAAATGTCATGATGACTGAAAATTATGAACCAAAGCTAGTAGATTTTGGTTTAGCATTTTGCGCGGGCGAAGACGTAGATGAATTAGAAGCAGTCGGTAGTGAAGGTTATGCAGCTCCTGAAATTTGGAAGAATCCAGAAAAGGTCTCCTTACAGACAGATTTGTATGCGATGGGGGCATTAATGTATACGGTGCTAACGCGGATGCTTCCTGATGCGCATAATGTAAATTTCAATCACTTATTTGACCGTGACCAAGCGTTTGTCCACTTCATCGTAAAAGCGATGGCCAAGGACCCAGGTCGTAGGCATTCGAGTGCACTCCAATTTGCAGACGAGATTAAAGAAATTGTAGGAAATTTGGGAAAGCCCAAAGCTCTCTGGTAAAAGAGAAATCTTATAATAATGCTAGCTAGGTTCCTGTTAGCTTGCGGTATATTTTATTTAATTTTCCCCCGATAGGAGCAGTGAGAGCGGTCTCCCAGTCATTCGCTGATTTTACTTTTGGAAGCGAAGGTAGTGTTATCGCTTCTCCTGAATAGCCTTTAGTTGTGCAGCTAAGATAGATAGAGCCTGAATCGGTGTAGCCAATAATTTTTTTATGCTTCGTAGTAGCCAGGAGCTGGGCCATATGAATCCAGCGGGCACCACATTCTGGACAGTTCATACCTTGTATACTTATGGTAGAGTAATTTTCTCTGAGGGATTCTTCCCTGACCTCGTGAATGCTTTTCTGCACGTCTTCAATGAAGCTAATGGTATAAGGGCCTGTGTCATCAGTGGGACTGAAGAGGAAGCTAGATTCATTTAAGACGTCAAAGGTGCCTTCGAGCTCACTAAGGATCCAGAATTTAACAGCATCAATACCGTCCGCTGGTCTAACAATAAAACGGATGTCTGTATGAGAAAGTCCCTTAAGTTGTTTAAGTAAAGTTAAGACTAGACTCTGATAGCGGTAGTTGGCTTCTTCTGGAGAAGTTTCAGAAGCCATAGTGAACTTAAGGCCCCCTGCAACGGGTTCCTTAATAAACAAGATGAGAAGATGCTCTCTCTTATCTATGCTCGATAATTGTGTCACTGCTGAATCTTATTTTTTCTAAATCGGCGTATTTATCGCCATCTAATCGATAGCCTAAGGCACAAGCCAAAACGGTTTTGTAGCCTTCTATGCCTAGAACGGAATCATAATCTTGAGGAGAAATACCTTCTAGCGGGCAAGCGTCGACTTCGAGTAATGCAGCTGTTGTTAGGAGCTGGCCTAAGGCTATGTAAACTTGATTTTTGGCCCAATTAAACTTAGCGTCTTCACTCATTCTGTTAATGAATCCGTTCATCATTCCCTCATAGTCTTTGAGGTCGTCTCTACTGCCGCCTCTTTTTGCGACAGAGTCGTCTAGGAAAAGGTCAATATCCTCTTTTGTGACATGCTCCTTAGCCATCAGCACAATTAAGTGAGAGCAGTCAGTGATTTGGGGCTGGTTCCAGGAATGAGGTAATAAGGATTCTTTGAGAGTGGGCTCAGAGATGACTATAAACTTCCATGGTTGAAGGCCGAAAGAAGAAGGAGTGAGCACAAGGCTGTCGGTTATTTTTTTGAGAGTGGCGCTATCGATGTGTTTCGTTTTATCAAATTGCTTAGTGGCGTATCTCCATTGGAGCTGTGTAAGGATATTCATGTTATTCGTTATCTAGAGTAATAGGGACTGAGACGGAAGGGAATTCTTTAAGAGTGAACGCAAGAGAGAAGCCCAGTTCTCTCCTAATTCTATTATCTCTTCTAAAGAGTCCACCAGAAATATTCCAGCTTCCAAGGTCACGATGGAGTGAATACTCTTGTAACTCAACTGTTCCGTCATCGAGTTCCCATCGCTGAAATGCACTAAACCCCCAGCGTTCGTTAAGGCGATTATAGAGCCTCATATCTATTCTACTACTATCTTCTAATGTTGGATGTGAAGATAGGAAGCGGTAACGGAGACCAATCTCGGTGCTTTTTGAAGGTTGGAAGGTGGTGTTGATAGAGTATTCAGAGAATCCCTCACTCTCACTGGTGATGGGGAACTGAGCGTTAAGGTCTAATTGGACCCACGGTTTTGGGTTCCATGTGAGTTGATTGTAGAGGTTAGAGAACTCCCTGTCAAATTCTGGGTCATCAATAAATGTATCGAAATACGTATCTAGGCTTAACCATGGGTGCGAGCTTCCATCCCTCTTGGTAAAAAGGTTATTCCTAACCCCAAGCCTGAGAATGGTCGATTGATTAAGCTCATCAAGACTATAGAAACGACCCACTTTGATAGGGCGCACCTCTGTGGTTGGGGTAAGGCGTTGAATGCCGATGAAGGAATCATCAAAGCTGTCAGTCCTCAGGACTGTGAAATTTGCATAGGGTTGAAAGGTATGAAGGAGGCCGTTGATCCCCAGCTTTTTGATTTTAACATGATCGTGACGCTTGGAGAACTTTAAGGAAAAATCTACACCGGCTTGGAATAGAGTACGGTCAAAGCTACTACTTCCATTATCTATATCCCAGTAACTGGTGTAGCCTACTCCAGCGTGAGGGACGAGACCGATTCCATCGTGAATATGTAACGGTAGGGAAAACTCATGCCACGTGTGGAAGCGGTTGAACCCTCTGTTATCTAAAAGGTTTTGGATAGATAATTCTTCTTCAGAGCCTGGCGTAACAGAGTTAAGAGAATCTCTGAGCGCAGCACGGTTTTCTGAGGATAAAGTCTCGTCATAAATTCCTGCTGACAACGACCCTTCATAGAGTAAAGGTGTATTAAAAATAGGCTTTTTGAGGATATCTAGGAAAAACTCAGGAGAGCTCGTAGAGTTATCGTGAAAATCATTGAGCCTAAGTCGGGTGGTAAGACCTGCGAGAAATTTTGGATGGCGGTGGAGCAGAGAGAGTGTGTTATCTGGATCGGGATCTACCTGAAAACTGCTGCTATCAAAATCTTCTAAGAAATATTCATCACTTAGCCAGGTGAGGTTGGTATCAAAAAAGGTGTTTCCTCGGTGCCCGTCGTAGATATCTAACCTGTGTTGTAATGAAATTCTGAAGCGGTCCTCGTTCACTCTTCCTCTGTCGAGGCCTGAGCGTGTCGCGTTAGGGTCCAAGTCATTTGCGTAATAAAAGCTTAAACCTGTTAAATTTGGGTTTTTAGACTGCCGCGTATCAATGAGGTCAAGACCGGTTCCGATACCTTTTTGAGTGCGGATATCAGCTAAAATTTGCGCGAGTAACCAAGGCTCTCCCTCGTCGTAAAGGAAACCATCTTCATCACCAGTGATCAGAATACCATAACGGTTTAAGAGATAGGCACCCCATGTCGTGCGGACTCCAGGAGAGAAGTGATATCCGAGCTCGCTATTTAGACTTTGGGCGAAGTAAGGGAGCCTGAGCACAGGAGTATCGAGGAAGTAAATTTTTAGATCTCTGAAAGTGATCCTCTTCTCTGGGTAGATTCTAATTTCATCTGCACGGAGCCAAAAATTTGGATTGGCTACATCATGCGTGGTGATCCCTGCGTCTTCACCCACTAGAAATGAGTTTCCTCTCTTATCTGTGATAGATTGAAATTTTCCTGATTCCAGTAAAAGGGTCGGAAGGCTGGCGCCTGGAGACGGGCCGGCACTCACTGCGAGACCTTTCGTCGTGAGATTCTTGGTGTTTAAATTATAGGAAGCGTGGTTACCACGTTGGAGAATACCATGGTTATAGATAGAGACATCGCCATCTAAGTTGATAGTCCCCGCTTTAAAATCGAAGATCGCATTATTAGAGTTCATTTCTAAGCCATGTTCAGCTGTGAGCTGAAAGTCGCCATGATAGCGCAACTGGCTAGATGGATAGTCAAATTCTGTATACCCGAACTCTTGGAGAATTTCCACCCTGTCAGGAATCGTTGGAATCGTGGGGATGCCGACACTCAGTTCATCCTCCTGATTCTCTTGAGCTAAAAGAGAACCAATAGTTAGAAAATAGAGTAGAAAGCCACGCTGCATAGTCAGCTGTATTTGTGCTTAATACTACCTTCAAAGTAAAGAGGTAAAAGAGGCCAGAAAATCCTTACGTGTTGACATTTTCAGAATTAACTGAAAGTATTGAATGTGTCTAAAGTGCAAACAGTCGTTATTATCGGAGCTTCGGGATATTTGGGAAGCTGTCTCAGTGAGTTCTTAAGAAAACAAGGGTTTAAGGTGGTAGGAGTTTCTCGCTCTAGAAAAGGAGAAGGCTGGCGAGCTTGGGGAGAGGGGTGCTTAGATGGTGCTGATATCGTTGTTAATTTTGCAGGGAAATCTGTGGCTTGCCGATGGAATGCGAAGGTGAAGCAAGAACTAGTGGACTCTAGAGTGAAGGTTTCAGACCAAGTGGTGAAGTGGATTGGAGAGATGCCGGAGGAGGAAAGGCCACAAGTGTATCTATGCGCCTCAGGGATTGGAGTGATCAATGCCGAGGGAGAGGTAAATGGCGAGCGAACGGGCACCTATGGGGCTGACTTTCTCGCAAATTTATGTGGATTATGGGAGGCGAGTGCTACCGCTGTTGAAGCCTATGGAGTAAGACCTGTATGTCTTCGCTTTGGTGCCGTATTAGGGAAGAACTCTGAGCCATGGAAAAAAATGAGCATGCCCTATAATTTTTTTGCAGGAGGACCATTAGGCGATAAAAAAGCTTATTTTAGCTGGATTCACGAGCAAGATGTAGTGGAGGGAATACTCCATTGCATAGAGACAGAAAGTGTCAGAGGAGGAGTGAATTTTGCCGGAGAGAAAATCACTCAAGGCCAAGTTGCGAAGGCGATTGGCCAAGCAATGGGAAGACCTTCGCTGATAACGACTCCGGCATTTGCTCTAAAATGGATCTTAGGGGAATTTGCTGACGGGTTATTAGCGAGTGTGAAGGTAGAGGACTCCTTACTCGACACGACTGGCTATCAGTGGAGGTATAAATCTTTTGCAGACGCTCTGTCGCAAATTCACGGATGTAAAGATTAAATGGCTATCTACGGTGTGATCTCCAGATAAGAAAGCTTCCTAATACAATAGCGATAATATTAGGTGCCCAGTAGAGGGGCTGGACGCTCATGGGAGATTCACCTTGGTGATCATTTCCGATAATAAAGAAGGTGAAATAAATGACGGCAATTCCGATACTGATAACAAAACCTGTTGAAGTTTCTTTTCTACGTGACTGGAGGGCTAGAGGGATACCAATGAAGGAAAACGCTATACAGGAAAGGGAGGCTGCGTAGCGTCCATACATTTCATTTGTTAGGGAATTGCTCCGCTTGAGTTGTTTCTTTTCTGAAAGGTTGTGAATGTTTCCTTGGGATAGCTCTTCGGCGATTTCTGCAGAAGTCATCGTGTTCGCTTTTGGCGTACGTTTCTTTTTATTGCTGAAGTCGAATAAAAGAGGTTCTTGTTTTTCTATAAAGAGAAGGTCAACGGGAGCTTTGTGAGAGCTTGCAATAGCTGCATCATAGAGTTTTAGACGGAGCTCCTTATTGGCTTCGTCCACATAGAGCTTAGCTTCTCTTGCATAAACGTATTGGGTGGGGAGATGAGAGCCTTCACGTGGATCTTGCTCGAAGACATGAAGCCCGAAAAGTCTGTCATTGTCTCTTTCTTCAACGAAGACAATTTTACCTTTTAGCTGATGACGGACAACACCAGGGTCGAGAAGTTTATGTGGGTCTGTTTGAATAGCTTGATAGAGAATTTTTTTCTGTAGAGCTTTGGCCTCTGGAGCAAGGCTGCTATTAAGCCAAAACCCTAAAATAGAAAAACAGATGGCTAATAAAAAAACGGGTAAAGAAATCCGGTAGAGACTGCGTCCAGACATTTTCAAGGCAGTGAGCTCATTGTTAGAAGAAAGCCTTCCAAAGGTGAGTAAAACTGCAGCAAGAAAGCCGCAGGGAACAATGAACATGAGAGAGAGAGGGATGACACTCCAGACGAACTGAAAAATAAGGAAAAAGGAGGGGTTCTGACCAACGAGAAGTGTTCGGGCTTCTTTTAGAACAGTTCCCATGAGGAAGACACCACAAAGAATGAGCACAGCAAAAAGAGTGCTGGAGAGGATCTGTTTTAAAATATAGCGATCAGCGATTCCCATAAGTGTGGTGAAGATCTTTAAATAATCGTAATGGCCTGAACTGTCGAGGGGGATTTATGCCACTTCTCGTTTTAAGAAATAGAATATGAGAATGAGGATAAAAAAAGAGAGCCCAGATGGGCTCTCTTTAGAAATTTGATAGAAATACCAGGAATTATTTCTTTTTAACGACTTTCTTAGCAGTCTTCTTTTTAGCAACTTTCTTAGCAGCCTTCTTTTTAACGACTTTCTTAGCAGCCTTCTTTTTAACGACTTTCTTAGCAGCCTTCTTTTTAACGACTTTCTTAGCAGTCTTCTTTTTAACGACTTTCTTAGCAGGCTTCTTTTTAACGACTTTCTTAGCAGCCTTCTTTTTAACGACTTTCTTAGCAGTTTTCTTTTTAACGACTTTCTTAGCAGTTTTCTTTTTAACGACTTTCTTAGCAGTTTTCTTTTTAACGACTTTCTTAGCAGGCTTCTTTTTAACGACTTTCTTAGTAGTCTTCTTTTTAGCAACTTTCTTAGCAGTCTTCTTTTTAGTAACTTTCTTAGCAGGCTTCTTTTTAGTAACTTTCTTAGCAGGCTTCTTTTTAGTAGTTTTAGGTGCTACTTTTTTTCTAGTAACTTTTTTCTTAGCTGCTTTTTTTACAACTTTTTTAGGAGTTGTTTTTTTTACTGGTTTTTTCTTAGCGGTTTTCTTTTTTGCCATGGCTGTGTGTGTGTTTGTGGACATCTACTTAATCAGGATAGGAGATAATCCAGATAGTAGCTTGTTCATGTGGATTGCGTCGAATTGTTAGATTTTTTAAAATCATTCAAGAGCTTTGCAATAATTGATTCAAGCCGTTAAGGGTTAATAACGTCAAGAGGAAATTTAATTTTTCTTAAAGAAAAATGAATTAAGCAAAGACTTCCCCTTTTTTATCTGAGCTGTTAGGATGAGATCTTACTTGTTTAGGGAAGTAAGAATTATTTTTTCTGTAGAAAAAATTAAAGCTGTTTTATGAAGTCTTGGATATCTCCGATATGTTTGATGTTATTTTTATCATCGAAGAAAACACAGGTAGGAAGTGAGCGGACTTTAAATAAGCTTAAGAGCGATGTTGTATTATTCTCAATGGTCCAAGTAAGGTTTAAATTTTTATCGAATAAAGATTTAAAGGAATGATTTTCTTTTTGAGCCTCAGGAGCTGTTTCAATGTTATGGAGAATGATTTTTTGATTATGAAAAGAGGGGTGATTACTAAGTTTTTCTATAAGGGGAGCAGCATTCACAGATTGTTGATCCCAAGGTGAGTAGAGAATGATCAAACAGCCTTTGTTGTTTTTTACGAATGTATCCCAGTGGAGAGTGTCCTTTGATTCTTGTAAGTTGAGTTTAAAGTTAGCGGGATGTTTGTAATGTTTAATAAGCTCCCTAGTTTGAAACTTGTGGATATAGGTTGTGAGGATAGGAGCTTGTGAGGGAGCTAACCAAAAAGCTTGTTTGATGTATGTTTCAAAATTTGTGTGATTTTTTTTGGAGAAAGCATCTACAGCCCTGATGAAATAAAACGTAGCTTGCAGCTCTTCTAAAGAAGTGAATATTTCAGAGTCGATGGGGCTGAATTTTTTTTCAAGAGCTGTAAATTTGGCTTCGTCTAAGAGGGTGAGAAGTGTTGTATCGTTTGCTTGATCAATAGAGAATAAAAACTGTGCTTCAAAGATAGTTTGAGTAGAAATGTTTTTATCAATCGCAGCATTGATTAACTGATCGTGTTTTTGTTGGTCACGTGTTTCAAAAAGCTGTTCACGAAAAGAAAGCTCAGCAAGGTGCTGAGCTTTCGCGTTAAAAGAGGCTACCTGAATGCAGGTAAGCAAACACAATAGATGCGTTAGCTTTAGCATAGGGTGTATTAAGGTTGAGGGATTTCTAGAACCTCACCAACTTTGATCATACTAGAAGTTAGATTGTTAGCGGTGCGGATGTCCTCTTGTGAGACATTATACTTTCTGGATAGAGCCCAGATAGAATCACCAGAAACAACGTGATGCTGGACAGTCTGCTGGAAGGCATTGGCACCGCCTCCCAAAGGAATATTCATTTGAGGTCCACCGATGACGGGTAGAGGATTTCCAGAGGTACCTACACCTCCAGGAAGAGCGGGTAAACTTTGGTGAGGGATAGAATCAGGGATATTGCTAGGTGCGATATCAGGAATGGCGAAAGGGTTATTGGCAGTAGAACTCGGAATAGAAACGTCAGGGAGTTGAGGAACGTCTCCTGGAAGAGGAGGGGCATCGTAGGGTGTAGTAATAGCCTGTTCCTGTTGTTCTTTTTGTTGGCGTTTGAATTCCTTGTAGTCAGGATTAAAAAGTGCACAAGAGGGCATGAGAAGAGCTGCTGTCGATGTCAGGATGATGATGTTTAGCTTCATGGGAATAGATATAATATAGATTATGCTGTATTTCCAGCATTTAATTACTGTTTATAAGAACGACAAAAATTTGCTTATTCTTTCAAGACAGTTAAATGTTTTATATAAATAAAGGGAACTTAAATGTTGTAAAATTTTCGAGTCGTTTGAGTAGTGTGGTTGCAAAGCTCTTCTATTGTCTCGTTTCTTAAATGGGCAATATGCTCTGCAGTTTTTTTCAAATAAGCGGGTTCACAGCGTTTTCCTCGATGAGGAGCTGGAGCTAAGTAAGGCGAATCGGTTTCCAGCATAAATGATCCGATTGGAGCATCAGCGGCAGCTTTGGAGCAATCGTTGGCACTTTTAAAGGTGCTGATGGCAGTGAAAGAAATCAGACCTCCAAGGTCAAAGATGCGGGTAGCATTTTCTAATGGACCGAGAAAACAGTGAAACACAGCTTGAACTCTATCAGCCCACTTCGCATAGATTAAGAGAGCATCATCTAGTGAGGCGGTTCCTTTTTTATCACGTGTATGAATCACAATGTTCTTACCTAATTCGGCGGCAAGTGCAAAATGCTGCTCAAGAAAGTCTCTTTGGCGTTGATGGTATTTCTGCTCTGTCCAGCCTTCTGGGGCGGGATGAAAATAGTCGAGACCAGTTTCGCCTATAGCCACACATTTCTCATGCTTTGCAAAATCTCTAAGAGCTGGAATGAATGCATCAGTGCTGTCGATGACATCGCAGGGATGAATGGCAACGCAGGTGAAAACTGTCTCGTATGCTTCCGCGATTGTTAGATTTTGGGCGCAGTCACCTAAGTGCGTAGCGAGGGTTACGAGCTGAGTGACGCCATTGTCATGAGCGCGTTTAATGAGAGAGGGGATCTCTTCTTCCGGGAATTTAGAACTGACGAGGTGACAGTGTGAATCAATGATCATCGAGGCTTAGGAAGAAAAGATGATTTTTTTTAGTTCTGTTACGCTAGTGGCTAAATAATCCGATCCTTCTTGCTGAAGTGCTTGGATGTCGTGGTAGCCCCATGTGACAGCAGCGCTTGCTGTGCCCGCCGCTTTAGCTGTCTGCAGGTCGACGGTAGAGTCCCCGATGAATAACACTTCATTAGCCGAGCATTGGAAGTTTTCAATACACTTAAGGGTGCCAGCTGGTGATGGTTTTTGTTCTATTCCATCTTGCAGCCCCATGACGATGTCAAATGGGATAGAGGAAAAAATATCTGAAACTATTTCCGTGGTAAACGGGTGAGGTTTATTAGAAAGGATAGAGAGTTTGATGCCAGAGGCCGCACATTGTTCCAAAAGCTCAGGAATAGAAGGGAAGATTTTTGTGCCGGCTTTCCACTGTGCGGAATAATATTTTTTAAATGACTCGGTGATCTGATCAATCACTAGGTCACTCACTTCAGGGACAGCCCGTCTGAGGAGCATCCATGAGCCGTCACCAATGTAGCTACGAATAGCTGCGGGAGAGTGTGTGGGATAGCCGTGCTCAGCTAGTGCCGCATTTGCGGATTGTTCAATACCAGGTAAGGAGTCCACAAGAGTTCCGTCTAAGTCCCATATAATAGCTTTGTAGCGCATGTCTTGAGTGGTAGAAGAAATGCACCTTAACTGCAAGCTTCCTCTGAAGATGAAAGATGCGTTTCAAAAACCTTTACTATAAAAATGACGAGGTCGTTTACTTGATCCAAGTATTTAGATGATGAGAGTGAGAGATTCTCAATGACTAGGAAACATTTTTTTAAAGGTCTGGTAGATAGGTCTTCCAGAGGCTCTTCTGTAGAAAAGCACAAGGGCAACAAGGATGAATATAAGGTTAGTCATCCACGCTGCTAGGATGGGGGGAAGATGCCCAGACTCCCCTAAAGTAGGAAACACTTCTGAGCAGAAGAGCATGATCGCAGAGAGAAAAATAGCAACGGCTACGCCTCCTCCTGGGCCACGCCTAGAAAAAGAAATACCGAGTGGAGCCGCGAGAAAAACGATCACGAGACAGATAACAGGTTGAGCCCAGCGGAAGTGCCACCAGGTGCGATAAGCGCGCTTGAAGGAGAGGGGATGATCTGGGTTGTTTTGAATCCATGAAGAAAGTTCCGGAATGCCGAGCTGCTCAGGTTTGAGACCTGGGCGGATGATTTGCCAGGGGGTCTCGGTGTAGTCACGGGTGATTTCATCGTGGGTCGTCGCCTCAGGAATAGAAAGGGGCTCCCCTGCATCATTTGCATACCGCCAATGAATAGCATTTTTAAACAGCCAGAGAGATTGCTCTTTATCCCATGTGGCGGACTCACAGACGATTCTTTCTGAAATGTTTTTTGCCTCGGTGGTTTGAGTTACCGTGAGGTGTTCGAGTGGCTCACCTTTGGCAAAATGTCGAGGGAACCTTCCAACTGTCCAGAGGCGCCTGAGTTTAGGATCGCCATAGCCTACATTCTCAGCTGCGGTATTGGGTTCTCCGCGTAAAGCTTTCAGCATCGAACGCTTATAACCTTCGGCGTATGGAGCCCAATGATAACTGAAAACCCCTGTAGCTAGGGATAAAAAAAGCCCAGCAACGATGAAGGGAAGCATGATTCGACTTAGACTGCGACCACTTTGAATCATAGAGACGATCTCCTGTGATTTAGACATGTTACCTAGACACCAAAGGAGAGAGAGCATTAAGGAATAGGGGATGATCATCATCAGTAATCCAGGAATCTGAATAAGATAAAAATGAAAAATTTCACTGAGAGCTGCCTGATTGAGCTTGTCGGCGTGGTTTTGCATTTCCATTAAAAAAAGCATCGCAAGAAAGGCTAAGAAACAGATAGAGAAGCAGCGGAGAAATTGTCTCGTTAAGTAACGGTCTATAGTACTGGCAAAGGTGTAGATGGTAGAAGCTAGAAATGGAAGAAGGCAGAGAGCGATAACTAAAAGAGGCCTGACTCCATGTGCTTGATGACTTTCATCTGGGAAGCCAAGCAGGTGCTCGTTAACACGGAGCTGCTCTAAGGGAGCTAAAATACATGCGACTCCTGCCCCTAAGATGAGAAGGGTAAAAGGGATCCAGAATTTTTTTAGAAATGGCATGCGGAAGCGGTTCTTTTATTTATTAATAAAGTAACTTAAGTTTTCTAACTCGGCAGCAAGATCCACATTGTTGACTAAGATCTCTTCTGGCACTTTGAGAATAACAGGAGAGAAGTTAAGAATACCAGTGATGCCTGCGTCGATCATGCGATTCGTTACATGCTGACCATGCTCTCCTGGGACACAGAGGATGGCCATTTTAACCTCCTCTTTTTCAATGAAATTTGTGAGTTCGGAGTCACTGTAGACAGGACAAGGCAAAGAGATGTTTTTTACCACTTCGGGAGATGTGTCGAATGCCGCCATGACTTCAAAGCCTTCTTTTTGGAAACCGTCATAGCGGAGTAAAGCTCGTCCGAGGTTCCCTGCACCCACGAGAATGACTTTTTGAAATTGCTCACGTCCTACGATTTCGTGAATCGATTTATAGAGAGTGGTGACCGTATAGCCTAGACCCCGTGTGCCGACCTGTCCAATGTAAGAAAGATCTTTTCTGAGTTGCGACGGCTTCACATTGGCCATAGTCGCCAAGCCCTCTGAACGAATCGTTTCTTTGTTTGAGGCAATGAGACGCTTCAAACAACGGTTGTAGATAGAGAGTCGATAAACGACTGGGCTGGGGATGTCTTGTTTTTCCACGTTTGTTTAGCTTCTACGGTATCTGTTAGGTGGGGAGTTTATTATACTTCTGGCTTCGGAGCTCTTCCTAAAAGCTCGGCTAAAGCTTCGGCTACCGGTTTGTCTTCATAAAGCACCTTAAAGACTTGGTCGATGATGGGAGTTTCCTCATTCACTTCACATGCAGATTCGTAAATCGACAAGGTGTTAGGGACTCCTTCAGCAATCATCCCTAAAGCTTCGCATGCTTCTTCACAGGTCGCTCCTTTTCCTATAGCGACTCCGACACGGTTATTACGGCTGTGAGGTGAGTAGCATGTCACCATGAGATCCCCGAGACCAGAAAGGCCGGAAAAAGTCTCAGGCTTTCCTCCCAGAGCTACGCCGAGTCGAGTCATTTCTGTTAGCCCTCGTGTGACCAAGGCAGCGAGAGCATTATCTCCTAGACCTAAACCTGAGCACATCCCCGCTGCTAGAGCGAATACATTCTTGAGCGCTCCCCCTAGTTCTATCCCTGCGATGTCTTCGTTGGTGTAAATACGGCAATAAGAGGTCGTAAAGACTTCTTGTAAAAAAGGAAGAGTATCTGCTTTTACACAGGCGACTACGGCACATGTGGCGAGACCTTTCGAGACCTCTTCTGCGTGTGTGGGACCTGAGTGGACAGCAATAGGGTTAGAGGGGAAAAATTCGGAAAGAATTTGGCTCATGCGCTCTCCAGTTCCACGTTCGATCCCCTTTGAGCAGGTGACGATTGGAGTAGAAGGAGGAATCTCAATGGCACTCATTTGCTGAGCCGTGGCGCGCATCGCAGAGGTGGGAACCACGGCAAGGATAAGTGCAGCGTCTGCTAACGCCGAAAACGCCGTGGAAGCACTGATGTTTTCAGGAAGCTTCGTGCCGGGGAGGTAGTGGGAGTTAGTGGAATAGGTGTTGATTTCCTCTATCTTATCGCTTGATCGCGCAAGAATAAGAACCTCCTCGAAGTGTTCTGAGAGAATGATAGCGAGTGCGGTTCCCCATGAGCCAGACCCAATGACACAGGCTTTTTTATGTGCTTTTTGGCCCATTTTTTTCCTTTCTGATAAATTTGCTTTCGCTGCCGTTAAGAAGATTTTTAATGTTAGATCGGTGTTTCCAAATTGCCATCACAGCAATGAAGAGAGAGAAAATGAAGAGCGGTTGATTCCAGTCGCCATTGGGAAACTTCCCATGCTTCCAAGAACCAAATAAAATCATTAGGGGGAGTGCAGCCGCAGCAACAATACTCGCTAGCGAAACGTAGCGTGTGATCTGGAAGGTGAGAAACCAAACAACTAGCAATGCTAGAACACCAAAAGGTGCTAAAGGGATTAAGGCCCCCGCAGAAGTGGCTATCCCTTTTCCTCCTTTGAAGCCTACCCAAGGAGAGTAGTTATGTCCCAGGATAGAGCAGAGAGCTGTGAGGATGTGTAGCACCTGCACATTCATTCGTGAATCTAAAGTCACCCCAAAGTCATTTAAAAGTGCCAAGGGAATGATGGCGGAGTGTCCTTCAAAAGAGATTAAATTAATACTCAGAAGAACGGGAATGAAGCCCTTAAAAAAATCTAAGAAGAAGCAAGAGATGCCAAATTTTTTCCCGACGACTCGGAGCACATTAGTGGCCCCAATATTACCAGATCCATGTTCACGGATATTAATCCCTTGCGATTTAGCAATGAGGAGCCCGAAAGGAATTGATCCTAACAGGAAGGCAAACAAAATGATAAGAGTCGGAAGCATGTGAGAAAAATGTTAGAGGAAGAGCTCTACCTATTCCTTTTCAACCTTTCTGAGGTCATCGAATTTCGCATCAAGTGTGGTATTCCAAGTGGCAATCTGTGCTTTGTAAGCGGCCTTGATAGGAGCCGAATCTGAGGTGATCTTCACATCCTTGATGAGTGTTCCCTGTCTCAGTTTAAGTGCTATTTCAAGACCCTTAGTAACTTCTCCAAACACCGTGTAAGCTCCATCAAGGTGACCTGTGGCAGCATGGGTGATATACCATTGGCAGCCATTGGTATGGTTAGCAGGCTGTCTAGCCATGCTTAGCATACCCGCTTTGCTATGCGTGAGCCCAGCGATGCCTGGGTTCTCAGTATAAGTCTCATTACGAATCGTGTAGCCAGGAGAAGGACTACCAGCTTTGTGCTTACCCCCTTGTGAGACGAACCCCTGCACAATGCGGTGGAAGTTTGATCCTTCCCAGAACCCTCGCTCTGCTAAGGTGACGAAATTTGCCACAGTGACAGGTGTTTTTGACGCATAGAGAAGGATTTCGATATCGCCATCATTGGTGTGAATGGTAGCAGTGATATCTTCGAGTTGCTTTACATCTGCTTGTTGTGTTGAAGGCTCGGCTCCACAGGAGGCCAAACAGAGATAAAAAGCGGATACGAGGAATAGGATAAGCTTGTGCATTAGTCTTGGATTTCTACGGTCATGTTAATTTCTACGGAAACATTGAGGGGCAGAGCTGCTGCTCCTAAAGCTGTGCGTGAGTGCACGCCCTTGTCGCCAAAAATTTCCACTAACAGGTCAGAGCATCCGTTGATGATCGCTGGGTGGTTATAAAAATCTGGCTCAGAGTTGACGAAGCCATTGACGGTAACGATACGGGAAACTTTATCAAGGTCACCAATCTCATCTTTAACAACGGCGAGGCGATTAAGCGTGATGAGGCGAGCCGCTTCTTGAGCGGTGGCTTCTGAAGTATCAGTGGGGACCTTACCTTTGTAAGTGTCTTCTAGTGGCGGGATACCTCCAGCGAGGAAGAGTAAGTTTCCTGATCTGACGCAGTTGACATAAGAGCCAGCTGGCGCGGGAGCTTCTGGCAGAGTGTAGCCAAGCGCGTTGATTCTATTTTCGATGTTAGACATGATGATGGAATAAATTTATTTGTTCTTAAGAGATGCTGCGATGAATCCTGAGAAGAGTGGATGAGGAGCATTCGGACGCGACTGGAATTCAGGGTGGAACTGTGCTCCAATGTAGAAGGGATGATCGGTGATCTCTACGATCTCAACCAATCCTTCTTTTGCAGAAACTGAGCTAATGACAAGTCCAGCTGCTTCAATCTGTGCTTTGTAGTCCGGGTTGAACTCATAGCGGTGGCGATGACGTTCGGTGATGAGTTCTGATTGATAGAGTTCGAATGCTTTAGTGTTAGGGTAAACAGTAGACTCCGACGCACCGAGTCGCATCGTCGCTCCCATGTCCTTCACACCTTGCTGCTCTTCTTGAAGAGAAATAACAGGGTGAGCAGTTTGCTTATTAAACTCAGTGGAGTTGGCGTCGTCGAGTTGACACACATTTCTAGCAAATTCAATGGTGGCGATCTGCATGCCTAAGCAAATGCCAAAATAAGGCACATCGTTTTCACGGGCGAACTTGGCGGAAAGAATTTTCCCTTCCGTTCCACGGTCGCCAAACCCACCAGGGATAAGAATACCGTGCACGTCTTTGAGGTGAAGACCTGCACCGTCTTCGACGATTTTTTCTGCATCGATCTTTACGATGTTTACCTTTGTGTCGTGTGCTGCACCAGCGTGGGTGAGGGATTCGTAAATAGATTTGTATGCGTCTTGGAGTTCAATGTATTTTCCAACCACGGCAACATTCACTTCAAAGGTGGGGTTCACCACTCTGTCGACGAAGTTTCTCCACTCTTCAAGGTCAGGTGTCTCGGAGTTGAGATCGAGCTTGTCCGCCACTAGACGGTCGAGCTTGTCTCTTCGGAGATCTAGTGGGCATTCGTAAATCGTGTGTGCACAATCGCGGAAGGCGACTACATTTTTTTGCTCAACATTACAGAACATAGCGATCTTAGCTCTGTTATCCTCATCTAAGTCGTGCTCAGTACGACAGACGATGATATCTGGGATGATCCCGATTTCACGTAACTTAGCCACGGACTGTTGAGTTGGCTTCGTTTTGATTTCGCCTGCTGCAGCGATGTAAGGAAGGAGAGTCACGTGCACAAAACAGACATTGTCCTTTCCTACCTCGAGGGCAAACTGTCTTAAAGCTTCGAGGAATAAATGTCCTTCAATGTCTCCAGTGGTTCCGCCGATCTCTGTGATGATCACGTCGGAGTCGGAGCTTAAAGTGACTTTTCTAATGCGGTCTTTAATTTCATCCGTGCAGTGTGGGATGAACTGAACGGTCTTCCCCAAGTACTTTCCTTGTCTTTCATTACGGATCACATTCTCAAAAACCTGACCAGATGTTAGATTGTTGAGTTTACTACATTCACAATTTGTGAAGCGTTCATAGTGTCCAAGGTCGAGGTCTGTTTCCGCTCCGTCTGCGAGGACGTAAACCTCTCCGTGTTGATAAGGAGACATAGTTCCTGGATCAACATTGAGATAGGGATCAAATTTTTGGATCAGGACATCGAGTCCTCTGTGCTCCAGTAAGGTGCCTAGGGACGCTGCGACAAGTCCCTTTCCCAGTGATGAAACAACACCACCGGTGACGAAAATATATTTGGTTGGATTAGCCATGAATGTTAAAATTAGTTTTTAGATTGAAGAAAATGTTCGAGCGCCTGAGCTTGTTCGAGTGTGTCGATACCTCCAGATTCATCTGTGGTGATCAGGACTTTGATACGGGTTCCGTTTTCCAGTGCACGGAGCTGTTCTAAACTTTCGGCTAGTTCCAGCGGGGAGGGCTCCCAAGTAACAAAAGTTTCTAAAAATTCTCGCTGGTAGGCGTAAATACCTTTGTGACGGAGTAAGGTTAAATCTGGAGAAGAATTTCTTTGGAAGGGAAGGGGGCTACGGGAAAAGTAAAGAGCCTCGCCTTTTTTATTGAGGACACATTTGACTACATTTGGATCTTCAATGAGCGCTTGATCGGTAAAAGCATTCGCTGCGGTTGCCATGCCGATCACAGGTTCGTCGAGTAGAGTTTGTGCCAGCTGATCGATCAGGGATGGCTCTATCATCGGCTCGTCACCTTGAATATTAATGATTTGTGTAGCTTCTGGGAAATGAGTGACGGCTTCTGCGAGGCGATCAGTACCTGAGAGGTGATCGACTGAAGTCATGACAGTCTCAGCCCCAAATGCTTTAGCAGTGTCCTGCACCTCTGCGTAATCGGTGGCGATGACGAGCTTATCGAGCTTCTGACAAGCTTGGCAACGTTCCCAGACGTGTTGGATAAGTGGCTTACCATGAATCGGGTGAAGCATCTTTCCGGGGAAGCGAGTAGAAGCCCAGCGAGCTGGGATAATGCCAATAACGAAAGGATTTTTAGATTCGGAAATGTTCACAACGCAAGCTGCGAAACTTTAGGGAAATAGGCTCTCAAGGGCAAGGGTGTTTTTGTGTTTTAAGAGACTAATCACAGATCGGATTTCAAAAAGGTGGGCTGCCGAGCTCATTCCTTGAAATGTAGAGTAGGATTAGGCGGGCTAGCTCGCAAAATAAGTCAGAAAAGCGGATTTGATAGAGTGCACCACTTCCTCGTCGTAGGCTCTTTTTTCCTCGGCTCCCCAGACGACTCCCGGCCACGCTGGGTCACTCTCAAAACGGCCGACCACATGGATGTGCATCTGCCTCACACTATTCCCAATATTGCCGATGTTGATTTTATCAGGAGAAAAATAAGATTGGATGAAAGCCGCCACTTGCTTCGTGGCAAGGTTCATCGCCTCCCATTCCTCGGTGTTGAGATCGGTGATGTCTTCTTTCGCAGCAGAGACTTTCGGAACGAGAATCATCCAGACGTAGTGAGAATTGTTCTTTAGAAGGATAAGGCAGTTTTCGATCTCACCCATTAGGTGCCCACCTTGATCAAGGCGCTGGTTTAGTTGAAAGCTCATGAATGAGATGAATAGGAAAAACAGAGGGTTTAGAAAGAAAAAAAGAGTAATCATGGGAATGATTACTCTTCGTTCTATGCCAGCCTGTAAGAGACTGGCTGTTATGTTGGGACGCAGTTTAGAACGATCCGATCATGTCGCCTGGGACAACCCACTGGTCAAACTGCTCTTCTGTTAGGAGCTCTAGTGCCAGTGCCGCCTCTTTCAATGAGGTGTTTTCCGCATGCGCTTTCTTTGCGATCTTTGCCGCATTATCGTAGCCGATGTGACGGTTCAGTGCGGTAACGAGCATGAGTGAGTTCTGTAAGTGCTCATCGATACGGCTTTGATTTGGTGTGATCCCGACAGCACAGTGATCGTTAAATGCCTGGCATGCATCTGCCAGAAGATTGGCAGATTGGAGGAAGGCGTTAATCATGACAGGCTTGTAAACATTTAGCTCAAAATGCCCATTCGCGCCACCGAAGGTGATCGTCGTGTCATTTCCCATCACCTGTGCACAGACCATCGTGAGTGCTTCCACCTGAGTTGGGTTAACCTTACCAGGCATGATAGAGGAGCCAGGCTCGTTAGATGGGATGGTGAGCTCGCCGATACCTGAGCGTGGTCCAGAGGCTAAGAGGCGGATATCGTTAGCAATTTTTGTAAGAGAAACGGCAAGATGCTTGAGTGCACCGTGAGCTTCTACCACGGCGTCGTGAGCCGCGAGGGACTCGAACTTATTCGGTGCGGTCACGAAGGCGTGGCCAGTGAGTTCTGCAATCGTCTCAGCCACGAGCTCTGGGTAGCCTTTAGGTGTGTTCAGCCCAGTTCCTACAGCAGTTCCGCCAAGAGCTAGTTCGCTGAGGTGCGGGAGAGATCTTTCGAGGGATTTAATACCGTATTCGAGTTGGGCTACATAGCCTGAGAACTCTTGTCCAAGTGTCAGTGGAGTAGCGTCCATCCAGTGCGTTCTGCCGATTTTTACCACGTCCTTCATCTCCGCAGATTTCTTCTGGAGCGTGTCCTTGAGAAGAGAGATCTTAGGGATGGTTTTTTCAACGAGCACTTTAAAAGCAGCGATGTGCATGGCCGTTGGGAACGTGTCGTTAGAGGATTGTGACTTGTTGACATCATCATTCGGGTGAATGAAGCGCTCTCCTTCTCCTAGCTTGTTTCCCTGAATCACGTGACTGCGGTTAGCGATCACTTCGTTAGAGTTCATATTAGACTGCGTACCGGAACCGGTTTGCCAAACCACAAGTGGGAAATGTTCATTAAGCTCTCCTGCGATGATCTCATCACATGCTTGCGCAATTAATTCTGCCTTTGGCTGTTCGAGCACGCCAAGCTTAGCATTGGTGAGTGCGGCGGCTTTTTTAAGATAGCCAAAACCTTTGACGATTTCGATCGGCATAGATGCTGCGGGGCCAATTGGAAAATTGTGGATAGAGCGCTGTGTTTGTGCTCCCCAGTACTTGTCTGATGGGACTTCGACGGGGCCCATAGTGTCGTGTTCTGTACGTGTCATAAGTTTGTATTTATTCTAAGATTGTTGAGGCATGAGGATACTTGCTCAGCATGTGTTTGTGGCAGATCTGAGTATGGAAAGGCGATTTAGACATACGCTCCTCATTACTAAGGCAGAGTGTCAGCATAGATTTTAGAGGGGGCAAGAAAAATAGTTTACGTCTAGCTCTTGCAGAACTGCATGAAACCTTATAAAGCTCTTGTGTGATAGGATTGGTAGACGGCTACATGGGAGAGTCAGGCTTGTCTGAGGAAGTGTTTCATATTTTCTCAGATGCTGGATTGTTGTCTCAATCGAAGGATTTTGAATACCGACAAGAGCAGCAGGAGATGGCGGTAGAGGTCGCTGGAGCCTTGGAAAAAAACAAGGTGCTATTGGCTGAGGCTGGCACAGGCGTAGGGAAATCCCTCGCCTATCTGATCCCAGCTGTGAAATACGCACTCTCTCAAGGGAAGAAAGCGATCATTTCCACGCATACGATTAACCTCCAAGAGCAGCTAATGGGGAAGGATATCCCCTTAGTCAAAAAACTTCTAGGGGTAGAGTTTGATGCTGTTTTACTGAAAGGGAGGGGGAACTTTCTCTGCCCACTGAGGCTGCGTATTGCGATGGAGCAGCGCAATGACCTATTTACCTCCTCAGAGGTAGATGAGCTGAAGGCGATTTTAGAATGGTCGGAGGACACCGAAGATGGCTCGCTGAGTGATCTGGATTTTAAACCGTCCCCAAAGGTCTGGGCGCAGGTGTGCAGTGAGCCTCATATTTGCACGCAGCGCAGTTGTGGGGTCAAAGGAAATTGCTATTATCAGAAGGTGAGAAAGGCGGTGGAAAAGGCGCAGTTAGTGGTCGTGAATCATACACTTTTCTTTACCTTGTTAGATTCAGAGGAAAAAGAAGACGAAGAAGACCAAGGGTACATTTACCCGAACGATTTCGTGATTTTTGATGAGGCGCATACGATGGAGCATGTGGCGGCGACGCAGCTGGGCTTACGTGTATCACATAGTGGACTTAGATTTGATGTGCAGAGGCTCTATAATAGTAAAACTCAGAAAGGTTTATTAAAAACACTACGTAGCTCAAAGGGGATTACCGCAGTGGAGAATGTTATGCTCGCAGCGGAGGATTTTTTCATAGAACTTTCTATGGCGGCAAAATTTGGAGATTTCTCAAGAGAGTCTCGCATCCGTGAGCCTGATTTGATTGAGAATAATATGGCAGGCCCGCTACGTGCACTATGGACAGCGATAGAGGAAGAGGCTGAGCGCCTGGATAAGGAGTCGACGGTTAGGAGTGAACTGTTAGATGGGGCAAGTCGGATGCGTGAGACATATGGAGCCATTAAGAGCTTCCTGGACCAAGAGGATGAGGAGAGTGTTTATTGGGTGCAGAAGGCCGGCCGAGATGGCGATGAACATAGTGTGCATTCAGCCCCTGTGAATATTGCGGATCGTCTCCGCTACCTGATGTTCCGAGAGGGGAAGACCTGTATCCTTACCAGTGCGACACTTGGCGTAGGGGATGAGGACTTAAGTTATTTTAAAACGCGTATAGGTGCTGAAGAGGCAAAATCGGTGAAGATTGGCAGTCCTTTTGACTATCAAAAGCAGATGGAGATTTATGTGATGAAATCGATGCCTGACCCACGGGATGATGACTATGTAAGCGAGCTCGTGTATTGGATTGGACGTGTGCTGAAGTACTCTGAGGGGAAGGCTTTTGTGCTCTTTACTAGTTACCGAGTGATGAAAAGTGTGGCGGAGCAAATGGAGGATTACTTTGAGGAACATGGATGGAGGCTCCTGGTGCAGGGCTCAGGTATGCCGCCGCACAAGATGGTGCAAGAGTTTAGAAATGATATCCACAGCGTGCTGTTTGGGACCGATAGCTTCTGGGCTGGGGTAGATGTCCCTGGGGAATCGCTCTCGAATGTGATCGTGACACGCCTGCCCTTTGCTGTGCCAGATCATCCAGTGACAGAGTCGAAACTCGAAGCAATTAGAGAGCAAGGGGGGAATCCCTTTGTGGACTTCTCCGTGCCTGAAGCCGTTATTAAACTGAGGCAGGGAGTGGGGAGGTTGATTCGCTCAGAAAAAGATAAGGGCATGGTCGTGATCTTAGATAACCGTGTGGTGACAAAACCGTATGGAAAGACTTTTTTAAAGGCTCTGCCCAATGCTCCTTTGAAGATTGTGAATAGCAAGTGAACTCCTCAGCTATGGCTATCTTAGTGGGCAAAGAAAGGATTTTGCTCCAGTTCTTCTGCGACGGTGGTGTTAGGCCCATGGCCCACACAGAGGATGGTTTCATTAGGGAGGTCAGCAAGCATAGATTTCACATTGCGGATTGCGGTGCGGTAGGTCTTTGGGCTGTTACAGCCTCCCATGCTACGTCGGAATAAGGAGTCACCCACAAAGCACACGGGCGTTTCTAAATCAGGGAAATAGTAAGCCGCTGAGGGTGAAAAATGTCCAGAGACATCAAAGCTCTGAATCCCAAGCTTATGCACTCTCTTGGCATTTTTTGCGGAAATTTGTGGGCAATCAAGGATGGGGGCACAAGCGTCGTGGTCTGGGTGTGCATGGGTGATGAGTAGGGTGTCAACCTGAAGATCGCAGATCAGATTAGGGTCGGTTCCGGTATCAATAAGATAGGTCTTCTCTTGATGCTTAACGGAGAAGCAGTTCACCCCTAGATGACCAAAGGGTGCGGTGAACATATTCACCTCTAAGGGAAGCGTGGTGGTGGAGAACGGTTGGTCAAGCCCTGCGAGGGCGGGGAAGGAAAGCTCTAGGTTTTTGGCTAATAACTCTAAGTGCTCCAGTGAAGGAGCGGAGAGGGTATCGAGTCCAAGCTCCTGATGGCTTTTACCTTGCCCCCGAATGGCTTTTCCGAGGATGTCTTCTAGTTCGTCTTCTAACATATTTGTTTCTGAATGGTGAGTGTGACTTTAGCTCCGCCAGCTTGGAGGTTTTCTACCTTGGCGCTGCCGTGATGGAGATTAGCGACTTCGCGGACAAAGGCGAGACCTAGGCCAGAGCTTTTCTTATTCGTTCCAGGGCGAGCAATCGAATAAAAATTCTCAAACACTCGCTCCTTTGCGTAATCAGGGATGCCTGGACCTTGATCAGAGATAGTAATGATGAGGTGGCTGTCGCTCTCGGTGGTTGTGATGTTAATCTGGTCTCCTTTACTAGAAAAATCGATGGCGTTTTTGAGAATGTTAGAGAGAGAGACTTCTAGACTCATGCGCTCTCCGTGGAAGGTGTGGAAATCGCTCGTTTCTACATTGAGTTGGACTTGGTGTTGCTCTAACAGGTGCTTGAAGTCTCCGATGACAGCATCGATGATGGGTTTGATCTCATGGTGCTCATTTGTATCGAGCTGCTTCATCGATTCGAGTTTGGAAAGCTTGAGTAGGCCATCGATGATCTGCTGGGAGCGTTGGGTCTCGGAGCGGATGTTAGAGAGGAATTTACGACGTTGTTCACGTGGCATTTCTTCATCCAAGAGCTCTGCGGCGCCTCGGATAGCGGAGAGCGGGGACTTGAGCTCGTGCGTCAGCATCTGCACATATTGCTCTAAGTACTGCCTGCCTTCGATGGATTCGCGCATCTCGTGCAGGGCTTTCCCTAGAGTGTTGACTTCCCGACCTTTCCCGAGTGAAGGATACTGTGGGCGTTTGCCATCACGGATAGCACGTGCGTAGGCAGTTAGCTTACCAAGAGGGAGGAAGAGCCACACGAAGATAGCAATGGTAAAGCAGCCAATGCCAAAACCAATAAAGCTTAACGAAGTAATGATCCACTTCCGCCTACCCTCGATGAAGGATGAGATGTCTTTCTGTTTCTTATAGAGAGACACCGCGCCGATGATTTCATCCTCGTATGTAATAGGGGCTCCGATGTACATGACGGAGCTGGTAGGGTCATCTTCATCGGCACGAGAGGAACGGGCGCCGTATCTACCATCGAGAGTCCGTTTGACATCGAGGAAGGAAGAAAAATCCTCTCCAATGTGAGACGAAATAGAGGAATCGTAGAGGACGATGCCCTCTAAGTCGACTAAGTAGAAATTCGTCCCAATATTCTTCTTTAACTTCCGGTAAATTTTTGCCTCGAAGTTTTTTTGCTTCGCTTCTTCAAAGCCCTGCTGAAGCTTTTCAAAGTGAATGGTTCCATCTTCTATTTCATGTTCTAATAAGGCAGCAAGGAGGTGCACCTGATCCACCATGGATTCTTCAGTGGCTTGTAAAGTCTGCGCCTCTAAGCCCTCATCGAGATAAGAGTAAAGCTGGTAGAATCCTAGCGATACAATGAAGATGATGAGATAGACGATGATGCGGGTGATGCGCATGACTAGGAAGCGGGCTGGTAGAGGTAGCCGAGACCACGGCGCGTGACGATCACTTCCGAGAGCGTGGGAGAGGTTTCTCGGAGTTTAGAGCGTAAGCTTTTGATGTGTGCATCAATGGTTCTATCCATTGCAGATCCGGGATCATCCCATGCGTGTTCCAGAAGTTGTTCTCGGGTGAACGTCCTATTAGGTTGTTTAAGGAAACAGCAGAAGAGTTTATACTCGTGGGCGGTGAGGTCGATAGGTGTTCCATCGAAAAGGACGTTCATTCCGTGTGCGTCATTGTATAGACCCGTGGTATGCATAGCGTCTTCAGTCGCAGGTGAGGACTCAGGACGCGCTCTTCTCAGGATGGCTCGGATACGGGCAGTGAGCTCACGCGGGCTAAAAGGCTTGGTGACATAATCATCTGCCCCAAACTCTAACCCTAAAATACGGTCAATTTCAGAATCCCGTGCTGATAGAAACAAGATGGGTGTGTTACGACCCTCTCTGATTTCCTTACAGACATCAAAGCCTGAAATATCAGGTAAGCCAATATCTAGAACGATGAGATCAAAGTGAGACGCATTCGCTATTTCAATCGCCTCTGCTCCCGTTCCCACATGCACACAGCGGAAATGCTCTGTCTCCAGAGCGTATTTCAAATTCTCAGCGATAGAAAATTCATCTTCAACGATTAAGATACTTTGCACAGAAGGATAGTAAGAGGATAGCCGGAGAAGGGGAAGGAGAATTTAGAGTCTACTAGAATTCTCTTTGCTAAATGCGGAGCGTGCATATTTCTCTATTCCAGCTCTCCAAAATCAAACACCTAGCTTTCTCAAATAAGCTGTACTCTCTTTGCGCTAGCTTATTTAGTTACTTTGGCTATCCTTTATTTATTAATGAAAACTACATTTTTTCTTATCCTCACTAGCCTAAGCATCGCTAGCTCTGTATTAGCCTCTGAAAAACCTAATGTCCTTATTTTATTTATTGATGATCTAGGAGTCACCGACCTCGGCATAAATGGTTCCACCTTCTACGAAACACCTCACCTTGACACGTTAGCTAAGAATGGGGTGAATTTTAAAAATGCTTACTCTGCTCACCCTGTTTGTTCCCCTACGAGAGCCTCACTGATGACGGGGAAAGTTCCTCAGCGAGTCGGAATCACGCAGTGGATTAAAGGCTCTGACCCTAGCTTACCTTTATCAGAAATTACTATTGGGGAAGCGTTCAAAGAGGCTGGCTACCGCACAGGGTATATTGGTAAATGGCATTTAGGAAAAGAAGATGATGTTCAGCCAGAGCACCATGGATTTGATTTTACCGCTGCCGTGAACAGAGCAGGGCAGCCATCGACCTTCTTTTATCCATTCAAAAAAGGTGGTGGGAAGCCTACTGATGTGCCGGACTTAGAAGGCTACAAAGAAAAGGATTACCTCACGGATGCCCTCACTGACAAATCATTGGAATTTATCGCCACAAAAAGTGAGCAGCCCTTTTTTCTTTGCCTCTCCCACTATGCTGTGCACACCCCTATCCAAGCTCCTGAAGCACTCGTTAAAAAATATCAGGCAAAACGGGATAACTTATATGGTGATGAAAAAGTAGATTTTCAAAAAGCCAAATACGGCACAAAGACCTTATCTAGGCAAGAAAATCCAATCTATGCAGGCATGATGGAAAACCTTGATTCCAACGTGGGCAGGATCATTGCTGAACTAAAGAAAACTCAGCAGCTTGAGAACACGATTATCATATTTACCTCAGATAACGGTGGCTTAGCCCATCATGGTAAATACATGGGTCCCACTTCTAATCAGCCTTATCGCTCAGGTAAGGGGTGGACCTATGAGGGAGGCATCCGCGTCCCCACAATCATCAGCTGGCCTACAAAAATCAAACCTGCTAGTAGCAAGACACCGATCATCACTATGGACTTCTATCCCACTCTCTTAGAGCTCTGTGACCTTCCCTTAAAACCTGAACAACACCTAGATGGAGAGTCCCTTAAAAAGCTACTTCACGGAGAGGAGGATAAAACCCTGAACCAACGCTTTTTAGCCTGGAGTTATCCTCATAAGCACTCGCTAGGGCATAAACCGTCCCACGCCATTTTAGTGGAAAACTGGAAGCTCATTATGTTCGATAGTGAAGAACCTTCCGAACTCTACAACATCTCAGAAGATATTAGAGAAAAGTACAACTTGGCGACTGAATATCCAGAAAAGGTGAAACAACTTACAGGTGCGCTAAGTAACTGGCTGAGGGAAACCAACTCTAAAAAATAACGGTATTTAACCAGTTGAATGAAACGGTTATTGAGAAAGTTCTTTTAACCAAGCTGACATAGCGACCTCGTGGAAACCTGATCGGAAATACTTATAGTGTTTAAGAGAGTTAGGGAGAGCAAAGGATTTAGCAGCTTCTTCGGCAGGGTTACCTTTACTAAATGCAGAGCGTGCATGCTGCTCTACTTCATCTAAGAGATGGAGATGGTTTTGAGTGGAAGACGATTTCTTTTCTTGTAAATTTCCATGACCTGGGACGATCACTCTAGAGGTGCCTTTGATGATAGTTTTCACAGATTTTGTCCATTGAGACGGGCTAGAGGACATGAAGTTGGGGAAGATGCCGTCCCAGATAAGATCGCCAGCAAAAGTTGAACCAGTCGTGTCATCTGTCACAATGAGATCGGACTGTGTGTGGCCAAGCATTGGGATGATACTGACTGTTCTTCCTCCTAGATCCAGCTTGAAAGTTTTTGTTTCGTCGGTAATGATTTTAGATGCATCTGTTAGGTAACCGCCCCACTTATTTAGTGCAGAGATAGAAAGGTCTGGATGCGTTGAATCAGGAAGAATTTTAGAGTAGGTTTCAAAGGCAAGTTTACGCGTGGTCTGGGTCATGATGACCTCAGGGTTCGCACCTTTCTGTATAAAGCCTCTAGTGCCGCCGAGGTGATCAAAGTGAAAGTGAGTGTTCACGATATGGGTGGGAAGCCTCCCCGTGATTTTGAGGCATGATTCAGCCATGAAGGCAGCACCAGCTGGGGTGCGGTAGGAATCAATCGCTAGAATTCTATCTTTCCCGACAATTAACCCACCGTTAGAGTGGGTGGACAAATCTCCAGTTTTTCCTTCTTTTGTAAAAGGGGTAGAAACAAGTGCATACACACC
>JALZVA010000188.1 GCA_023301335.1 Akkermansiaceae bacterium | reverse complement strand
CTAGATAAGCTTCAGGCTATTCCAGGGTACCAAACCGAACCAGGGGTGGATGTGCTTAAGAAAGTAGTTACGGAAATTGGCTGTGCTATAGTCGGGCAAAGTGATGAACTCAACCCTGCGGATAGAAGAATATATGCAGTGAGAGATGAAGTTTCGACAATCGAATCTGACGCATTGATTGTGAGCTCTATCATCTCGAAGAAGCTTGCTGCGGGAATTTCGAATCTTGTCTTAGATGTGAAAACGGGGAACGGCGCTTTTATGACATCTTATACCGCAGCTAAGAAGCTTGCTGTGAAGCTTACGGGAGTGGCTCAGGCGTGTGGGATAAAATCCAGTGCATGTATCACGGATATGAACCAGCCACTTGCGTATTCTGCAGGGAATGGGCTAGAGGTGAAGGAGGCAATTGAGTTTCTTACTAACACACGCCAAAATACCAGGCTTAAAGAAGTCACTATTAGGTTAGTTAGTGAGCTTCTTATTCATACCGGGGTCTGTTCTAATATTATTTGTGCAGAAGATAAGTTTAACGAAGCCATTGATTCTGGTCGAGCTGCCGAGAAGTTTGAAAAAATGGTTTCCGCCTTAGGTGGACCATCAGATATTCTGACAAAACAGGATGATTACTTACCTAAGGCTGCGGTGATTAAGGCCGTGTATCCGAAAGAGAAGGGCTATATTCATGCGGTTGATACGAAGAAGTTTGGACGTTCTTTAGTTATGCTTGGTGGATCTCGAAAAAATATGCTCAGTGAACTTGATTACAGTGTAGGGATAAGTGAGATAACACCTATTTCTTCAGAGGTAGATGAAACGCGTCCGTTGGCTATCGTTCACGCAAAGAATGAGGATGATTATCATGCAGTCGCTAACCAGATTAGGGAATCGGTCACGATTGCCGCAATGCCAGTGAGCCCTAGTCAACCAATTATTGATACCATCAAGCCGGCTAATCAGGCATAGAGCAGAGTTATGACACCTCATATCAATGCCTCAGCCGATGATTTTGCAGATGTGTGCCTCTTACCTGGCGATCCCTTAAGGGCAGAATTCATCGCAGAATTTTTTTTAAGTGAGGTGAAGAAGGTCAATGCTGTCCGTAATATGTTAGGCTTTACGGGACTTTACCAAGGGAGACGAATCAGTGTGATGGGGAGCGGCATGGGGATACCCTCGATCTCTATTTACGCGAAAGAATTAATTACGGAGTTTGGAGTGAAGACTTTGATCCGAGTAGGAAGCTGTGGCGCTATTGATAGAGATATTGAGCTGCGTGATATCATTATAGCAAGTGGAGCATGCACAGACTCTGTGGTGAACCGAACGCGATTTGATGGGATGGATTTTGCTGCTATTCCTGATTTTAGACTAACCCAATCATTGGTCGATGCTGCAGATAAAATTGGGGAAAAAGTTCATATTGGAAACACTTTTTCAGCAGACCTGTTTTACACTCCTAGGTCTGACCGTTTTACTCTGATGGAGAAAATGGGAATCCTTGGTGTGGAGATGGAGGCCGCAGGCTTATTTGGTGTAGCAGCAGAATATGGGGCAAAGGCAGCTGCGATTTGCACTGTATCAGACCATATCCTAAAAGGGGGAGAACTGTCTTCTGAAGAGCGACAGGGAGGCTTTGACGCGATGATGAAGGTAGCTCTTGAAAGTGCTGCTAGCTTAGCTGTTTAGCGTTTGCTTCCAACGGGCAATCTCTTTCTTCACGTTCTCGATAGAAGGTGCTCCAGGGTTAGTGCGGGCTGCAAGTGCAGTTTGGAGATTGAAGACGAGTTTTGCGTCTTGTTTGTATTCAGAGGAAACACTGGCAAGGTCGAGTTGGTCAAGCGGGGTGCCGCTCTCCACACTCATTGCTACAGCCTTTCCTACTAACTCATGAGCAGAACGGAATGGGACACCATTTTTTACCAGATAATCAGCTAGATCTGTGGCAAGTAAAAGTGGGTCTGAGGCTGCCGCCTTACATTCCTCAACATTGATGGCCATTTCTGTGATCATTTCGGCATTTACCTTGAGCGCGAGCTTTACTGTATCAATAGAGTCAAAGAGAGGCTCCTTGTCTTCCTGTAGGTCGCGGTTATAGGTGAGTGGGAGTCCTTTGGCTGAGGTGAGAAGGGAGACGAGGTTGCCGTAGAGGCGCCCTGTCTTTCCTCGCGTCAGTTCACAGACATCTGGGTTTTTCTTCTGTGGCATGAGAGAGGAGCCAGTGGTGTGGGCATCACTGAGAGTAGCAAAGCCAAACTCACTTGAGCACCAAAGAATAAGATCTTCGCTAAAGCGTGAGAGATGAGTGCCTAAGAGGGCAAAAGCGAAGAGCAATTCGGCGATGTAATCTCTATCAGAAATAGCATCCATTGAGTTGGTCGTCACTGCGTCAAAACCTAACTCTTCAGCAATTTGATGTCGGTCAAGATTGATGGTAGAACCTGCAAGTGCTCCTGAACCAAGTGGGGAAATATTCACTCTTTTACGAGCATCTGCTAATCTAGAGAGATCGCGTGAAAACATTTCAACATAGGCAAGTAAGTGGTGTCCAACGGTAACCGGCTGCCCACGCTGAAGATGGGTGTATCCTGGAATGACGGCATCCGCATAGGTTTCTGATTGCTTAAGAAGTGAACGCTGAAGGTCACGGATGAGCTCTGAAATAGTGTCTATTTCTTCTCTACAATAGAGGCGTGTGTCTGTGGCGACTTGATCATTACGTGAGCGTGCAGTGTGGAGCTTTGCCCCAGTAGCACCGATACGCTTGGATAACTCAGCTTCGATATTCATGTGAATATCTTCGAGCTCGATAGAAAATTCAAAATTCCCAGCGTCGATGTCTTTTTCGATTAAACCAAGACCGGACTCGATCTCAGTAAACTCGTCCTCACTTAGGATGCCAGCTTTCACCTGAGCACGTGCGTGCGCGATCGATCCTTTGATATCTTGTTTATAGAGTCTCCAGTCATACGAGATGGATTCTCCGTATTGTTGAACGAGTTCTGCTGTAGCTTGCGCGAATCTGCCTTTCCACATGCGGGGCATTAAGCATGGATTTGAGCGTATTAACAACCTTTTTTGTTGTTCGGCGAAAGTGGTACTTTAAAATGTTCGATTTTAAAATCCGCAAACAGAATCAAAAGCTTTCTAGGGCACCCCCCAAAAGTCTAAAAACCTAAGCTCTGGTTGTGATTTTTTTGTTAATAACTCTATCGCTGACTATTTTGTAGCAGAGGAGAAGCAAGAAGCAGGGAGGTTCGAGCTATTTGTGAGGTTTGCTTTGAGAGCATTAGCATGCCAAGCGAAACGCACTTTTTTAGGAGCGGGGACGTGTGTTGAGGTGACCGTAATCGTATCGTTCTCAATTTTTGCGTCCGCCCATGCCCACTTTCCATCTTCTCCGGCTAGTTCGAACATTCTTAAAGCTTGTCCATCTGTAGATTTTAGGCCAGCGGCGTGATCGAATGTCACGACGGCTTTATGGTTGGTAAAGGTAGCAGTTTTATAAAGTGGGCCAGAGTAGAGAATGTCTTTTTTCTTATAGTCGAAGTGGAGCGCCCACGTTGCTAGCCTGAGTCCGACATCTTTTTTGTTGGTTGGGTGAATATTTGTGGCATCTCCGATATCGGTAATGACTGCCATGCCTGATTGAGGGATAGTAGAGAGTGAGCGTCTCATCTCGTCTTGGACGGTTGCCCAATGGCTCAGTGCTCCCGCCTCTTCAGATGCAGGGGTGAAGCTAGCAAGCTGCACCCAGTAAAAAGAAAGAGGCTGTTCCCAACGCGTGCGCCAGTCCTGCACCATGCATTCGAGAAGTTCTTGATAGTAGGCAGCTCTGTAATCCTTAGCATTGCCTTCTCCCTGATACCAGATAGCACCACGAATACCGTAGCCGATGATGGGATGAATCATGCCATTATAGATAGTAGAATGGAGAGCTGGATTCTTATTAGGATCGAGCGCTTTCTTTGGCTTTTTAGGCACTGGTCCTTTTTTACCATTTTTGAGCCACTTTTTGTGGAGTTTTTTGTAAGTAGCTAGATTTTGCTTATATAGAGCGTTACCTGATTGAGTAGCGTATTGTTTTTGAGCTGCTTGTTTATCTTCTGTATAGCTTTTACCCTCAGGGAGTTTGTGGATAGCTTCATCACTAATAAAAGCTTGGATAGGTTTTCCAGCCCAAGCAGCCTCGATAATTCCTACTGGAACATCCAGTTCTTGTTGGATACTTTCAGCAAAATGAAAGGCTACAGCTGAAAATTTGGAAGTGGTAGTCGAGTCCGCACTTATCCATTGACCTTTAAAATTGTTTTGAGGCTCGCCCGTTGCAGCATTGCTGGCGTGGTATTGTCTGATCAGAGGTTGATTGACCTGCGTGGCGTAAGCTTTGGAGTCAGTTTTATACATGAACCATTCCATATTTGACTGCCCTGATGCGAGCCAAACCTCACCGACGAGGACGTCCTTGATCGTTTTTGTATCACCTTCAGATGTAATGACTAAGCTGGTGCCTTGCTTGTTAGCTTGGAGATCTTTGAGGTTTAACATCCACGCACCTGATGCGTCAGCAGTAGCCGAGTAGCTGTTTCCTGAAAACTGTACATGCACCACACTGCTAGGGGTGGCAGATCCCCATAGCTTTGCTCCTGTTTTTTGCTGAAGAACCATACCGTCAGAGAAAAAAGCAGGCATGCTGATATTGGCAAAAAGGCTAGAACTGAGAAAAACGGAAAGGCAGGTAGTTATTTTCATGAATTTGAAGCAAATCATAGTTGGAGAAGCTAGTAAAAGTAAAAGTTGTGGCCGTTGCTTTTCTTGCTCCTTTTGCCTGCTAGAAATAAGCAAAGACTATCAATGAATAGCTTACAAAAGAAGTCATGAGAGGTGAAAAAGAGACGGTTTTAGCGTTTACGGCTTGTCTAGTCTTCTCGACGCTGCCACAAGGTGCGAGGTGTAAATCTAGTAGATCTCGAGCTGTAAAAAAAAACGATTTTATTAGTGAAATATAATGTCTAAACAAGCCTCTCATTAATATGTCTGAAATTTGGATGATTCTAGGATTTTGCCTAGCTGCATATTCGATCATAGCTAACGATTCGATTCAAACTCTGGGAACATTTCTGAGTTCTAATGAAAAACGTCCGTGGTGGATTCTGTGGATTTTCATTTCCAGTATTTTGGTCGTGACGATCACCTGGGGATGGTTCTCCTACGGGGGAGATCCTGCTTTTGGTAGACTGGCTGCAGAAGGGAAAAATATTCCCTTTCCACCCGCTGGGATCACAGCCTTGTTTGTGCTGCCTCCACTTTTACTGGTTCTCTTTACACAGAAGGGAATCCCTGTCTCTACCTCATTGCTAGTCTTGACCTCTTTTAAAGGGATGATCGCTTTTCAGGAGGGGGAGGATAGTAAATCAGCTATTTCTTTATTTGAAGGCATGATGAGCAAATCCTTGGTAGGCTATGCCATCGCTTTTGTCTTAGGGATCGTGATTTACTATGCGGTATTATATGTTCTAGAGAGACGTGTCTCTGAAGAACAAGGGCAGGATGTGGAGAGTTCAAAACTCGTTAAATGGAGTATTCTACAGTGGTTTTCCACAGGTTTCCTATGGAGTATGTGGCTGGTCCAGGATCTAGCGAATATCTACTGCTTCCTGCCACGTGAGCTGACGGCTACAGGCTTGATCCTCTCACTTACCGCGATGGTGCTTCTTCAGGGGTATATGATCCGTAAAAAAGGAGGTAAGATTCAAAAAATTGTCAGGAGTAAATCCAACACACTCGATGTGCGCTCTGCCACCTGTATTGACCTGCTCTATGGTGTGGTGTTGCTATTTTTCAAGTTAGACATTCTTTCACTTTTCCCAGCGAAAATGCCGATGAGTACCACATGGGTCTTCCTAGGACTCCTTGCAGGGAGAGAAATTGGAATGAGCTTGAGATTACGTCATAAAGGAAAGAAACAAGTTTCGAACTTAATCTTTAAAGATATGGGGAAAGCCTTCGCAGGCTCAGTGGTCGCTATCCTACTCGCCATTTTACTGCCAATTATTGCAGCAGCATTGGCTTAGGGGATAATGTGAAAGCCATATAGGTACTTCTGACAAGCTTTGTATTACGGGCTTGCGTAAAGGGCTAAAAATTCGAATATTCCGACACATTCACACGGTTTATGAGCCTCGTTACGAAAGAATTATACCCAGCCATTCCCGTGTCCCAACACCGGGAAAAAATCTTGGCGGCGATACAAAAGCATCAAGTCATTGTAGTAGTTGGAGATACAGGGTCAGGTAAGACGACTCAGCTTCCTAAAATGGCCTTGGAGTATGTCGAGACCTTACCAGAAGAGCAGCGTAGGTTAGTGGGATGCACACAACCAAGGCGTATCGCTGCCGCCTCGGTGGCGAAGCGGGTCGCCGAGGAACTAAAAGTCGAATCAGGAGAAGAGGTAGGTTACCAGGTGAGATTTGAGGATAAAACCTCGAAATCAACCCGTTTAAAATTCATGACCGATGGGATACTCTTGGCAGAAACGCAGGGGGATCGGGCTCTGAAGCAATATTCTGTATTGATCATTGATGAAGCGCATGAGCGGAGCCTCAATATTGATTTCCTGCTAGGCTATTTGAATCGCCTCACCACTACGAGAAAAGACCTACGGGTAATCATCTCATCAGCCACATTAGATTCTTGCGCCTTTGCAGACTTCTTCGATGAGGCTCCAATTATAGAGGTGGAGGGGCGAACCTTCCCAGTCGAAACGCATTACCTTCCTCCAGCACACGTGCATGTAGAGCTTTCTAAGCAGGTGGTCGAAGCTTGTGAGTGGGTTAAATCTGTAGACCATGAAGGAGATATTTTAATATTCCTTCCCGGAGAGCGGGAGATTCGTGAATGTGCCGATATCCTAGAGGGTATGCGATGGGGTAGAACTGCTGTACTACCTCTATTTGCTCGTTTAAATCTTCAGCAACAGCAGCAAGTCTTTAAGACGATTCAGGGCACTCAGCGAATTGTGCTCGCCACTAATGTGGCTGAGACCTCATTAACGATTCCTGGAATTGTCTATGTGATTGATTCTGGGGTAGCGCGTGTGAGTCGCTGGAACCCATCTCGTCAGGTGCAGAGGCTACAAATTGAGCCTGTTTCTCAGGCCAGTGCACGGCAGCGGAAGGGACGCTGTGGACGTGTTAGGGAAGGTGTCTGTGTGCGACTCTATGAGGAAGAAGATCACGATGCACGTGCGGAATATACGGATCCGGAAATCAGGCGCTCCTCTTTAGCGGGAGTGATCTTGAGAATGAAGTCGCTGAAGCTCCCTGATATTGAGGATTTCCCTTTCCTCGATCCGCCTTCCTCTAAGCATGTCGCAGAAGGCTACCGCACGCTGCGGGAAATAGGAGCACTTACAGAGGAGCATCGACTCACAGAAGTAGGGCGGAATCTTTCTCGTTTACCGATCGAACCACGAATGGGGAAAATGCTCTTGGAGGCGAATCAGTTTGATTGTCTAGCAGAGTTATTAATCATTGTGAGTGGACTGAGTATCATGGACCCAAGAGAGAGACCTCTGGGTAAGGAGCAGCAGGCAGAACAGGCTCAAGCAAAGTGGAAGCACAAGGATTCTGATTTCCTCTCTCTGCTGCAGCTCTGGCTGAGTATTAACGAATGTCGCAGTGGAAAGCACCTTCAGAAAAACCAACTCCGAAAAATCTGTAAGACGGGGTATCTGAACTTCAGGCGTGTGATAGAGTGGGATAACCTTCTTTCGGAATTGACTCAGTTGTGTAAAAAAGCACTGAAACTGAACGTGAAAACCACACCTAACAGTTTTGAAAAAATCGCTCACGCGGATCATATTCATAAAGCTATTCTAGCGGGTATCCCGAAGCAGGTAGGTGTCTATGATAGAGATAAACGAAGCTACCGAGGAGCACAGGGTAGAGAGTTTTCAATTTTCCCAGGATCGCACCTATTCTCACGCAAAAAGCTAGACTGGGTATTGGCCTATGAAATCGTGGAGACCTCTAAGCTGTGGTCCCGCCGAAATGCAGTGCTCAATCCTGAGTGGGTCGAAGAAGTTGCTCCACATTTATGTAAGAAACGCTGGCACAGTGCCTTTTTCGATGAAAAACAAGGAGCTGTTTATGCTAAAGAAGTCGTCTCCTTAGGGAACCTTCCCTTAGTTAAAGACCGCCCCGTGCACTTTGGTAAGATCAATGAAAAAGCAGCGCGTGAGGTATTCATTAGAGAAGGCTTACTGTTAGATAAGATAAAATCAAAACCTCCCATTCTGAAACACCTCAAGTTTCTCCGTGAGCAAGTGGATGAGATAGAGCAGAAGCTTAGAAGAGTCGACGGGATATGGTCGGAGGAATTGTTAGTTGAATGGTTTAACCAAAAACTGCCTGTAGATTGTTACACGGCAAAGAAGTTTATCACTTGGGCAAACAGCACTCAAGATGCTCTAACCCTTCAAGACACAACGTATGAAGAGCTCGAAGAGTTACGAATAGCGGAGTTTCCTGATGAATTGGTGCATGCAGAACAATCTTACCCGCTTTACTATAAAGTAGCCCCTGGGGAAGGTGACGATGGGATCACGATTGGTGTGCATATTGATCAATTATCGATGTTTTCTGAAGAGTTATTAGGATGGGGTGTTCAGGGGGATCTAGTAGAGCGCGTAGAGATACTCATCCGCTCATTGCCAAAGGCTTTACGGATTGCATGTAATCCAGTTAGAGATAAGGCAGAACAGTTTACTAAAGAGATGCATGGGCTAGAAAGAGAGGAAGCTCTATACACCATTTTAGCTCGATTTCTATCCAAACTAACAGGGGAGAGAATCAGTGGAGATTTATTTGATTCTGAGAAATTGCCATCCTGCCTACAGATGAAAATCTGGGTGTGTGATGATGAAGGACAAGAACTTGGCTTTAGCTCAGATATTAACTCTCTCAAAGAAAGCTTAGCGGATTTATGTAAGGAACGCTTTGAGGACAGTAGTAGCTCTGAGTGGGATTACACAGGGCTCACGGCATTCGACTGTGAGCCGTTACCTAAAAGTATTGAAAAGCCTCAGGGTTTAGCGTTTCCAGCCTTGATAGATGAGGGACAGTCGGTTGGTGTGAAAGTGTTTGCCTGTGAATTAGAGGCTGCAGATCACCATCGTAAGGGCGTGATTAGACTTTTCCTACTTCAGCACTTTGATCACGCTAAGCACCTTTCTAAGAAACTTCCTCTGAGTATAGAAGGGAAAATGTATCTCCCACTTTTAGGAGAGAGCGGGGTGGATCAAACTGCCGTGCTACGCTGGGTGGTAGAGCATGCCTTGGGCTCAGATCTACCACGAACCGCTGAGGCATTTACTGCCGCCGCAGACAAAGCGAGAGGAGATTTATTTGATTCCGCTGAGAGAGTCTGCCGACTATTGGATGACATTATCGCATTGCAACGTCGTGTTGAGAAATTATTGGGAGGCTGGCGAGGTGATAAAAACTTTGGCGAAATCGCGGAGGATATAGATGAGCAAATGCACTGGCTTCTTCGTGCAGAGTTTTCTAAGCAGATTGATATCTGGCATTTACAGTCTTACAAGCTCTGGTTTGAAGGCATGGTGCAGCGGATCGAGCGTGCCGAGTCCCAGCCGTTGATGAAGGATTTGGAAAAGATGGACACACTTCTAGAGTTCTGGACGCCTTGGTATGAGAGGTGGTTAGAGAGGAAATCAGACCATAGCTTGATAGCACTTGGCCAGCTGATGAATCATTTGAGAACCTCTGTCTTTGCTGCTAGCATACAACTCCCAGAGAAAGTTAGCCAAAAGCTTATCCGTAAAAAGATGGAAACTCTCGGGCTGAGCTAAAGGCAACCTAGAGAACTTATTTTAAGTTCCTCGCTTCTCCTGACTTCGAGAGCACAAAAAAAGGGAGACTCTTGCGAGCCTCCCTAAAGATTGTAAAATCTATAGATTAGTCGTTGTATGCAGGTGAACCGTGCTCAGCAACGTCAAGACCTTCTTCTTCTTCAAGTCCATTCACACGCACTCCAAGAGTAACCTTGAGGATGAGGAAGACAATAAGTGAGAAGAGGAAAGCGAATCCACATACTGAAGCGATGCCGATAAGCTGTGAAACGATACTGAAACCTTCACCAAAGATGGCTACTGCGAGCGTTCCCCAGATACCACATGAACCGTGCACAGCGATCGCTCCAACTGGATCATCGATCTTCATCTTATCGAAGAAGAGGATGGAGAAGACAACGATCACACCTGCGATGAGGCCGATGATGATAGCATTAGTTGGTGTAACTGAATCTGCACCAGCTGTGATACCTACGAGTCCTGCGAGTAAGCCATTAAGTGCCATAGACACGTCAGGCTTCTTAAGCACTCCCCATGAAACAGCGATTGCTGATACTGCACCACCACAAGCTGCTAAAGCTGTTGTAGTGAATACGAGTGAAACGAGGTGTGGTTCAGCTGCAAGAACTGATCCACCATTGAATCCGAACCATCCGAGGAAGAGTAAGAATACACCAATTGCGGCGAGTGGAGTAGAGTGTGGAAGGATCGGCTTAATGCGTCCATCTACATACTTACCCTTACGTGGGCCGAGAACAATGACTGCGGCAAGTGCTGCTGCTGCACCAAAGGCGTGCACTACAGTTGAACCAGCGAAGTCATAGAATGCTCCTGTGCTAAGGTTAGCAAGGAAACCTCCACCCCAGTGCCATGCACCAGCGATTGGGTAAGCAACACCTACGAGAAGCACTGAATAGATCATGAATGATCCAAGCTTCACACGCTCTGCTACAGCTCCTGAAACGATAGTCGCAGCAGTCGCGGCAAACATTGCTTGGAAGATGAAGTCAGTCCACCATGTGTAAGAATCGTGATAGAGGTTAGTAGCCATCGTGAGCTTTTGGTTCGCAGCGTATTCTGCTGAGCTACCAAATGCGAAAATATCATTAACAGACCAAGCTCCACATGGATAGTGCGCGTTGAATCCCCAGAGGAAGTAAATTAAAATACCTGTAGAAATGATCCATACGTTCTTGAAGATGATGTTCACTGTGTTCTTTTTCTGACAGAGGCCAGACTCAAGTGAAGCAAATCCAAGGTGCATGATGAACACTAACGCTGCTGCAATAAGCACCCAGATGTTGTGTGTAAGCCAAGGTGTAAGCTGGTCAGAAGCTGACCAAACATTATCATAAATAGCGTTGTTTTCAGCCTCTGATAAGGAGTTTAATTCGTCTCCAATACTAAGGTCTCCATTTCCATTAAGCTCGTGAATAAGTCCCCAGAGTTCACTAGGATCACCTGAAACATAGCTATCCCAAGCAACTTCTTCACCTTCTTCGGCGGCGTCACTTGCAGCTACATACTCTTTGGTGGATTTGATGAGTTGCTCGAACTGTGCTACTTGCGCAGCTAGTTCAGGGCTCATCGCCTCTGCTGTCTCTTCAACCGCCGGAGCAGCTGAAGCTGAATCTTCCTGAGCGGAAGCTGAATGAGTGAGTGAGAACAGGGAAAAACCTGCTGCCAGCGCCATTGTCAATAGTTTGTGTTTTGTCTTAAACATGGTAGTTTGTTTGATTAACAAAGCTACCAAAGCAACATCTATGCCAATTTTAAAAAATGTAAAAAAGAATCCTCTTTTTAAAATAGAAAACTCGCTGTTTTACAAAGGGTAAGGGCCGTCCTGATCATCTCCCATCCATCCTTTTTTAGAAAACACCTTGAGCAATTTTTGCACAAAATCCCAGTCATCTTCCTCATATTCAATCGTCGCGGAAGAGGTGAGTCCTCGAGTGGAGGCGATGCTAATCACGGTGACTTGCTCAGAGAAATGAATCCAGTCGCCCCAGTCTTTATTCTGAAGCTCAGGTTTTAACTTTGCTGCACGCAGGGCAGAGGTGATTTCCTTGAGCGTTTGTGGCGGCTCTTCATCGGGTAAAATAACACGTAGTTCCATAATTTAGCGGACAGATTTAGACTTATTGATAAGGACGATACCAAAGCTCGCTGCGATAATAGCACCGGCTAGATTTCTTGTAGTATTAGCCGTAGTGGCGTGAGGGAAGAGCAGATGGCTAAAGGCGATCACTCCGGCAAGAATGAGGATTAGAATCCCAGGGATGAGGATAAATTTACTATTTCGACGCCGTTTCAAACTTACCTCTGCGATGATTTTTTTAGATTCTTTGAGCGCGGCTTTTTCAGAAACCCCCTTGGATTTGAAATGCCCGACAAGCGAGTTAAGGTAAAACTTACGCTCTGCTAGAACGACGGCTTGCTGACGCCAGGTAAGAATCAGCTCCTCTTCACTCAGCCCCTCGGTTTTTGATTCATCAAGTTCAGCGGTAGGAGCTAAGGTGGAGGCGTAGTTTGTTAGAATCGGGAAAAAATGATGAAAGATTTTTTCAAACGCTTCATAGTTACGGAGGAAATCATCGTATGCCTCGGGTAGAGCTGAGAGGAATTTCCCACGCATGGAAATTCTCTCTAAAGCTAGTTTCACCCCTTCTTTATCGAGATAAGACAAGAGCACCTCATTTTCGATGAGGAGGGGGAGTCGCTCTTTTAGATCATCGGAATGCCATTCTGGATGTTTTGTTAGTGTGCTATGGCAGGAGCTAACAAATTCTTCTAGGTTACCTTCTCCGTATTGCTCCCAATGTTTGGCGAGGAAGTGATCAAA
>JALZVA010000187.1 GCA_023301335.1 Akkermansiaceae bacterium | reverse complement strand
AGTCGAAGGCTTCGAAAAGGTCTTAAGAGAGAATGAAAGGAATTTTCCTAAGGGCCTTTCACTAGTGAACCTGATCAAAAAAACGAAGATCAACGAAGCGACAAAATTCGGCTCTTCTCTACTCAAGGTTGAGGGAGGATATTTAAATAAAAATTTCATCGACCTCGGAGGAACTCGCTCAGGGATATTCTCGATGTTTGATGGACGAGGTGACACATGGACAGTCGCTGATTTTGCACCAAGCGGAGCAGACTATGTAAACGAGTTCGACCTCAAGGTAGAAAATTTCTTAGAAGTATTCGACTTCATGGCTGAGGGCATTGACCCGGGCATGACCGGAAAAATTCGCGGAGAGATGGAAAAAGCAATTGCTGAAAACCCGCAACTAGCCGAAGTGGCAAAGGGGATACACCTTCGCGTTTCTACCGTGTTTAAAACGATAGAGGGCGAGACGATGACCTCACCTCAAGGAATTACCCTTCCTAAAATTGAGGGCACATACCGTGTGAAAGGGCTCAATACCTTATTCTCTCAGGTTGCTCCTATGTTAGAAGAACAAATGGTAAAGGAAGAGCAAAACGGTCTAGTCTATTACTCTCCTAAAGAAAAAATTCCTCAGGAGATGAGCGACGCTGGGTTCACATACCACCCCGTGCTTGTCGTCGATAATGTAAATGAAGAGCTTTGGGTTTCTACCAATAAAAGCTTTTTTGAAGAATGCTTATCAGGTGAAGCTAAGCTCAAAGATGATGCTGAGTTTAAGAACATCATGGGCTCTCTGGAAGCTGGTGGAAATATGTTAGAATACGTATCACATGATATGATCAAGCATGTGCACACACTCTATGTGAATCATCTTGCCCCACTCATTAAATCAGAAGCTAAGAAAAATGAAACAGGCTTAGAATTAGCAATGATTAATCATGTTCTTTCTATCTTTGAAAATAAAATTTTCCCTGCCCTTTTGAACTCTAAAGAAGGCTTTGCCACGGTGCTAACCCTGAATGAGGACGGCTTGTTATTGGCGATGAAAACCCCAATAGCGTTTAACATATCGACTTCTTACACACAGGTCGCAATGATTGCAGGATTGGCAGCGGTTTCTTCTCCCATTATTATTAGGCAGAAGACGGGGTCACGAGCACCAATGGTAATAACTAACGGGAAAGATATTTATGTCGGGATGCGTGATTATGCGTTTAAGAATGGTGGACAGCTTCCAGAGGCTGGGAATATTCGTAGCTCCAATGAGTATTTCAAAGCATTCTTTGAATCGGGGTCGATAGTTGATGATTCTTCGTTTTATGTAAAAGGCGTTCCTGGAGCAGCAGCTCCTAATGGAAATAAACAGTTAGAATCGGGGGAGAATGTTTTCGGTGTCATTCCTGGAGTGAATATCACGAATGACTCGGCAAATACGCCTGTTCTTATTGCACCATTTGCATTCGGAGAGCTTGATCCTGAAGGCTTTTCTAACCAAATCGCAATCGTGACCTCTGACGGGGCTACTTCAATCTACAATGCGAATTCCAATACTGAAATCTACGATCACAGTGGGAACCTCGTTTATAAAGATGGTTATGTTTACTACCAAGATGGAGGGGAGCAGAAAAAACTCAAAGTATTAGCGCCTGAATAAGAACCTAGTTCATTTTATGAAAGCAGCGGGGGAAACCTCGCTGCTTTTTTGTTATCAAGCTTGCAGCATAGAGCGGATTACGGCATAGCTAAGGCACGCATGAACGGAAATACTAGCTTCGAAAAAATTGGCGAAATCATCGCAGAAAATGATTCGTTTTTAATGATTAGCCACGTCAGCCCAGATGGAGACGCCATAGGCTCTATCCTAGCACTTGGACATGTTTTAGAAAGCATGGGCAAGCGTGTTCACTATAGAAACGAGGACGGCGTACCGAGCAGCCTAGAGTTTCTCCCACATGCAGAAGTAGTCGAGCAACCAAGCGAAGAGCCACTCGATGTCGATGTCGTCTTCGCCCTCGATTGTGCGACCCAGCCTCGCCTAGGCGAGAAAGTGCTGCACCAAGCTTCCTCAGCAAAACTGATGGTGAATATTGACCATCATAAGACCAATACTCGCTACGGAGATTTCTATTTTATTGATGACAGCTCTCCCGCCACTGGGCAGATCATCTATAACCTCTGCCAAACACTCGACTATAAGATTACCGACATAGCACGGGATAATATCTACGTAGCCACCTCTACCGATACAGGTTCCTTCCGCTACCGTGGCACCACGGAGCACACGTATAAAATGGCGGCCGACTTAGTATCTAAGGGTCTCGATGTAGCAAAACTAAATGAAGACACCTACGAGAAAAGCCCCCTACGTAAAGTCAAACTCCTAGGTGAGATGCTCAGCACTCTGAATGTGAGTGACGATGGACGTGTAGCAGACTGGTGCTTGTCCCAATCTGTGAAAGATGAGCTAAAGCTCCTTCCTGATGACACCGAGGACATGATCAATACCATCCGAGCTATCGAAGGGGTGCTGGTAGCGTGTTCCTTTGAGGATCTTCCCTCAGGACAGGTGAGAATCAGCCTACGGAGTAAATCAGACGACCTAGACGTAAGCGCGGTCGCTCAGAACTTCGGAGGAGGTGGACATGCACGTGCTGCTGGGATTCGACTCGACGGGCCTTTAGCGGATGCACGTGAGAAAGTTATCTCTGCTGTAAATGAATTGATAGAGAACGTATTTTAGATGGCAAAAACGGCAAAATGGGAAATCACCCCACCTCCTAATGGAGTGTTATTGATTGATAAGGTGCCGGGCATGACCTCGCACGATGTGGTAGCGATTGCTCGCCGACAGTTAAAAACCAAAAAAATTGGTCACTGTGGCACACTCGACCCAATGGCGACAGGTCTTCTTATCTTAGTGATAGGGAAGGCCACTAAGCTGCAAGACCTCTTGATGGCTGACCAGAAGGAATACACGGCCACCATGAAACTAGGGCAGACCACAGGCTCACAGGATAAGGAATCAGACATTGTCGAGGAGAAGCCTGTACCAGAACTTTCTAAGCAAGATGTTCTCACAGCCTTTGAAGCATACAAAGGCCCTTTCGCCCAGATACCACCGATGGTCTCTGCGATTAAAAAGAACGGGGTGCGACTCTACAAACTCGCTCGCGAGGGAAAAGAAGTGGAGCGAGACCCCAGAGCTGTAGAGGTGTTTGATTATGAAGTCTCTCGTTTCGAATCTCCGGAGATAGACTTTAGAGTGGTGTCTTCAAAAGGCTTTTACGTACGGACGTATGCGCATGATATAGGACAGGACTTAGATTGTGGAGCACACCTAACAGCACTGAGAAGAACTCGCTCAGGGGACTTTGTAGTCGATGGGACACTCACCGCAGAAGCATTGAAGGAAACTGAGCGTGATGAAGTCATCGCACGTATGATCCCGATACAGGAGATCGCCACCATGTTAGAAAAAAAATAATGCAGACATTTCACTCGATCGATGACTTACAGCAGATTACAGAGCCTCTGCACTTAGCCTTGGGTGTATTCGATGGAGTGCATGTAGGGCATCAGAAGGTGATCTCTTCAGCCGTACTAGCCGCAGAAAAATCAGGAGGAGTAGCAGGTGTCCTCACCTTCTCTCCACACCCGATCCAGGTGCTTGCACCAGATCGTGCTCCCAAGCGGATTTTAGCCTCGATCGCACACAAAGGGTTCCTCGTCGAAGAGCTCGGCTGTAAGCTAATGCTCGTGCAGCAGTTTGACCAAGCCTTCGCCTCTCAATCCGCCTATAACTTTATAGCCTCTATAGCAAAAGCTTGCCCTCATCTACAAAGTATCTCAGTCGGAGAAGATTGGCAATTTGGCAAAGGCAGAGAGGGGAATGTGCAGAGTTTAGAGAAGTGGGGTAGCGAGCTCGGCTTCACCCTGCTTGCCGCTTCACCTGTAATTGGTCAAGGTGAGAGAGTAAGTAGCACCCGAATCCGACAAGCCATCCGCGACGGAAATCTCCCCGCCATTCATGAAATGTTAGGCAGACCATACACCGTACTAGGCATCGTCCTAGAAGGGAGGAAACTAGCACGCCAACTCGGCTTCCCTACCGCAAACGTAAAAGTCTATAATGAACAACTCCCCCCTGACGGCGTGTGGGCCGTAGAAGTTAAAGTAGAAGACACCTGGTACCCCGGCGTAGGAAACTTAGGCAAACGCCCAACCGTAGAGAATGACGCAAGCGCCCAACGCCTCCTAGAAGTGCACCTCTTCGACTTCGAGGGAGACCTCTACGGAAAAGAACTTCCCGTCCGCTTCTCCCGTTACATTCGACCAGAGAAAAAATTCGAATCCATCGACGCCCTCAAAGCCCAAATCGAAATCGATGTCCGCCAAGTGCAACGTGGCGAGTGATGACTCTCCGCACACAGCGTATTAAGTTAAAACAAAAACCTCCGCCAATAGATGCCACCTATCCCTCAACAGTATAAAGTAGCAAGCTCCCTCACAGGATTCTTCCTCGTCCCTAACATTTTTATAGGCAGTAATTATATTATAAAATGTATAATTATTGCTGTAATTGGAAGTTTCTTCCTCCCACTCATTCCTCGGAGAGCCCCCAACCT
>JALZVA010000186.1 GCA_023301335.1 Akkermansiaceae bacterium | reverse complement strand
GGGTGTGAGCTACGGCGTCCGAGACGGAGCCACATGAGAAGGAGGTGGAGACAGAAGGCGACATTGGCCACAGCTACAAATGCCCATCCCACGGTGATCGACCAGTTATAGGCGTATGCCTTATTCGCCATCGCATAAGGTCCTTCGCCAATATCTTGAAGCGTGAGTCCCTGCATGAATCCTCCGAGCATTCCACACCAGACAGCTACGAAGAGCACTCCGTAGAGAGAGAAGAAAAAGTGTAACTTAATCGCCTTAGTAAAGACCCACTCACGGCCAGTGATACGTGGCACGATGAAGTAGATAGCTCCGAACATACACATAGAGAAGAACCCGTAGAGTGCCATCATCTCATAGCCGTAACGTGCGAGTGTGAAGTTCGTGTAAGGCATAGCGACTGGGAATGAAAGTAAGGCTCCGAGAACTCCTGTAAGGAGCAGTCCTACGATACCCATAGAAGTGAAAAGAAGAGATGGACTAGATTTCACTAGGTGCATTTGGCTCTTCACTGTCATCAGGATGTTCACCCCTACAGCTACGGCAGGAGCAAGGAATAGAATCGTGGCAGCAGCACCTGCATGCTGAAGGAAAGAGGCGTAAGGAGCACCAAAGATCTTTTCCATCCCTGCCCAAGGAGCTGTAACGGCAAGAATCCAGAATCCGATGAGACCTAAGTTATAACTGTAAACTGGGCGGCCTGTAATTTTAGGAGCTAGGTAATACGCACTTGCGATAGCTACTGGTGTAAAGAATAGGAAGAGAACTGCAGAACGGTACCAGTTATTCACGGCCTCTGCACCTAGAGGTGCGCCTTCGTAGAAATTCACAAACACATGTGCAGTGGCAAGCACCCAAGGGAACCAGAATAAGGCAGCCAGAAGGTACCACTGAGAAATATAAACATGGCCTCCACGACGGGTGCGGAAGTTGATAAAAGAACCGATCCCGATCACTGCATAGCAGAGAATCAATACAGGATACACATTTTCAGGCATCTGCATCCACTCTTTACCTGAAGCTCCGAAGACCAAGATCCAAGTGATCCCTACTCCTACTGCTGCATTCCAGACGTGACCAGCTGCAAGGATCATTCCTGCACAGCGGCAGACCTGACGAGCGAGACGTGCCATCAACCAGATCATGACCCCAAATGCTGCCTGTGCACACCATCCGTAGATCAGTGCATCCATGTGCGCGGCTTTGATACGACCGTAAGTGAATCCAGGGATATCGAGAAACTCAGGGTTATGAGATTTAATCGATGCGATAATGCCGAGAACGAGGGACACGGCCAACCATACTGCACCACTAGTGAAGAAGAACATCACTGGGTGACGCAGAGAGCGGTCAATGCTCGCTCTTAAGTTAGCGTCTTGTTCTGGGCTGAGTTTAAGTGCCTTTGACATGGTTTAAAAAATAAAAAGTCTGAGTGATTTCTGAGTTTACTTCTTCACCTTCTTGAGAAGTGCTTCTGCGGCTGCTTCAGCGTCGTAGTTATAAGATTCGTAAACCTTAGTTTGATCTTCATGCATCTCTTGGATGACTCCACGGACACCACTGAACGCTTGCTCCTGGTCTACCAAATCAGGCGTTTCCTTCTGAAAAAGAGGAAACAGGAGAATCCCAACGATCGCAGCTGCAAGGAAGAGCGCAGAGCCCCAAATGGCTGTGCTACAGCGTCTGAGTAATGTGTCGCGTGTGTTTGGTTCCATGATGAATAAGGTGATTAAAATGGTTTAGCCGTGAAGGTTTGCAGATTCGAGAATACGTGGGTCTCTGTTCGGGAACAGGCTTGAACGTTTCAGTAAAAACGTGAAGACAAAGATGAAGAACGCTCCAACAGTCACGAAGGCGATGACGTCTCCGATCCATGCTGAATGGCTCACGAAGAGATCGATGTCTCCATTCACTCCCTGAGTTACTCCATGCTTAGCAGCATCACCGCTCAAGTCATGACCATACTTAGACATAGCTGTCAGGGAAGGTCCACGTTCAGGGATGATCATGAGGTAAATATCCAGTATGTGCACGGTGAGGAGATACAAGCAAACGGGAACAATAAGAGCTGTCTTTTTCTTCACATAGTGAGGAAGTAGAGCCACGAAAGGAATAGCGAAGTGACAGATCACTAGCGCGATACTTGGAAGGTTCCAAGGCCCTGTGTTACGTAAGATGAAGTAAGACGTCTCCTCAGGGATCGCAGCATACCAGATGAGCATGAACTGAGAGAAACACACGTAAGCCCAGAAGATCACAAACGCGTGCATGAGCTTACCCATGATGTGGTAGTGTTCCTCTGAAGTCACAACGAGCAAGTAGCCCTTAGAACGGAGCCAAGTGAGTGTGAGGATCAGCACTGCCATAGAGTTGATGGCACAACCCGCGAAGAAGCACACACCCCACATGGTAGAGAACCACTTGAAGTCGAGCGCCATGATGAAGTCAAAAGCAAGGAAAGTGGCAGAAACTGCGAAGATTGGCATCATCACTGTAGAGCACTTACGTGACCAGATCAGACGTCTACAATCTGCGTTATCATCAGTGTCCTGCGCGATCGATAGACGGCGTAGGTAGAAAATAGCTCCCCCGAGTAATCCGAAGAAGGCAAGTATTCTGATGTAGAAGAACGGGATGTTCATGTAGAACTGCTTAGCTGCAAGAAGCCATCCGCCCACAGGGTCAGTATTCCCAAGCTGATATTTATCAGGGTTGCCAAAAAGACTGCCGCCCGCTGCTTCACGGTGCTTATTCATCCACTCAAAGAGGTGCTCCTGCACATCTGGGCAGAGGAGAGGAAGAGCCATGAGAAACATCGCTGGGAATACCAGGCCGAGGTTTTCCATCAGACGTCTTACCGCTACCCCCCAACCTGAGTTGGTGAGTGTGTGAAGTAGTGTCCAAAAACAACCACCGAGTGTCAGAGTCAGGAAAAAGATGAAGCCAAACAACCATGAATAGGTGTATGACTCATGCCACACTCCATCATCAAAAAAGAGCCAGTAAGCGGATACCGCTGCTCCAGCTAAGAAGACAACAAGAGAGACGAGCTGAATAAAGCTCACGTGCTTCCCTTGTAGGTGCTCACCATTAGCAGGAATATCTGCGGATGTTACGTGTGATGCCATTTTGTTGAGTCGTTAAATTTGTTTACGTGTGAAAGTGTTTACTGTGCGGCTTTTTCAGCTGCGGCCTTTGCCTCCTGGATGGATCTGAGATACGCCACGATGGCCCATCTGTCCTTAATGGATGTGTTGTGCTTAAAGCTCCCCATCAATCCGCGTCCATTGGTGATAATGTCGAAGATATTTCCGTCTGGAAGGATCAATGCATTCCCTGAGTTCAGAGACGGGATCGTGAGTGGTGAAGGCACCTTACTCACTGCTCCTTGTCCGTCAGCTGCGTAGCCGTGGCATGGAGAGCAGTTAATCTGGTATCTTTCCTTCCCGTGCGCAAGGAACTGGCGGGTATCCTCAAGAGATTCAAGATTAAATTCTTTGGGGATCCCTTTTCCGTGGACGTCACCATTTTTACCAGTGAACACATATCCAGAGCCATTGCTAAAACCGAACTCAGGGAGTTGGTCACGGGTTTCCTCCGAAAGTGGAGCAAAGCCCATAGGGACAAGGTTTTTATCTGGTGTTCTGGCAACGCGGCCGTCGGCAAAGAAATCTGAAGCATCCTGAGGCATGGCCACGTCCTGCTCGTCCATATCGGGGAACAGTCTCCATTCCGTATGAGAAAACTTACTAAAACGGTTCGGCAGAATAAGGATAACTAGTAATCCTAATAAAGAGAAGATGAGGAAAAAATAACGCATGATTTTATCTTAGTTGGAGTTCTAGTCTTCTTCGTCTTCTACGAGCTCGATATTCTTACCCCCAGCAGCTTCGAGGAGCTCCATGGTGGTGGCGGTGCTAAAGTTAGGGTCACGTGCTTCGATAGCGATGAAGAATCCATCATCGGTCACGCGGTTAAACTGGCGACTATTGAAAAGTGGGTGATTAAAACGTGGAAGCTGCATCAGTCCAAGTAGGCCGAATAATACAGTGAAGCCTGAGAGTAGGATAGTCAGCTCAAACATGATCGGGAAAAATGCCGCGATCGTATTAATGTTTGCCGGCTTTGCCTGCACAATCGTCGGGTAGATAATCACCTGCGTGGTGTAGGCTAGCGTGATCGCTGTGATCAATCCTGTTACTCCGCCAAAGAACACGAAATAAGGTAGGATGGATCTCCTTAACCCCATAGCCGTATCAAGGCCGTGGATAGGGAAAGAGGAATAGCAATCCCATTTCTTATATCCCGCATCCCGCACCTTCTCGGCACCTTTGTAGATATGAGAGGCACTCTCGAACTCAGCGAGGTAACCGTAGACTCTTTTTACTTTCTTACTCACGATGTGAATTTTCTCGTTAAATTTGTTTTCCCTGGCTTCAGATGGTTTCTCCACGCTGCTCACGCTCATCACCCACTACCATTTCATACTGGTATGCGGATTCACTTGTTGTTCCCTCGTCAGGATGATCTTCTTTATCGTCAAAGTGTGGATCTGCCTCACGCTTCGTCCACTTCACCTCTGCAATGTTGATACATGGCAAGAAGCGCATGAAGAGAAGGAATAAGGTCAAGAACATGCCGATGGTTCCAATGAAGGTAAGTACGTCCACTGGTGAAGGACTGTAGTATTTCCAATCTGCGGGAATCCACATTCTTGGAAGCGTCGTGATAATGATCACATAACGCTCAAACCACATGCCGACATTCACGAACATACAAGTCACCATAACCACCCAAAGGTTTTCACGGCACCACTTGAACCAGAACATCTGTGGGGAAATCACATTACAAAGCATCATCACCCAGTAAGACCAACCGTAAGCCCCGAAGAGACGGAGGTAAAACGCCTGTCCCTCATACATCGCACCTGAATAGAAGGCTACGAAGAGTTCCATCAAGTAGGCATAACCCACGATCGTTCCTGTCGCGGTGATGATCTTACACATGTTTTCGATGTGCTTCATCGTGATCATATCGTGTAAGCCATAGATCGCACGAGCTGGGATCATGATGGTCATTACCATGGCAAATCCACCGAATACCGCACCTGCTACAAAGTAAGGTGGGAAGATAGTCGTATGCCAACCTGGGACTGTCGATGTCGCAAAGTCAAAGGAAACGATCGAGTGCACAGAAAGCACCAATGGTGTAGAAAGTGCGGCAAGAAGGAGGTAAGCCATCTCGTAGTGAGACCACTGACGGTTTCCACCTCTCCATCCGAGAGAGAACACACCATAGAGGAACTTACGTATACCTGGACGCGCACGGTCACGGATCGTAGCGAGGTCAGGAACCATTCCAAGGTACCAGAAGATTAGGGAAACGGTGAAATAAGTAGAAACCGCAAATACATCCCAGAGGAGTGGTGACTTAAAGTTCTGCCAGATCCCGTTCGCATTCGGGACCGGAGCAAGGAACCATGCCATCCATACACGTCCAACGTGGAAGGCTGGGAAAATACCCGCACAGCACACCGCGAAGATCGTCATCGCTTCCGCTGCTCGGTTAATCGAGGTTCGCCAATTCTGACGAGTGAGGAAAAGGATCGCAGAAATCAAGGTGCCGGCGTGTCCGATACCAATCCAGAATACGAAGTTTACAATTGGCCAACCCCACATCGTGCGGTTGGTATTCCCCCACACACCCACACCAGTGGATACGAGGTAGGTAAGTCCACCTACTACACCGATCAAGGCGATGATAGAACAAGGAATAAACATCAGCCACCAGAGCATCGGCTGGGGTTTTTCTACAATCCCACAGACACGTTCAGTGATCCAGTTATAGGAACGATTATTAAGAACCAATTCCTCACGTTCCAGTACTGGAATCTTCGGTTTATTTGGATCTATCTTTGCTGCTTCAGCCATTTGTCTTTATCGTTAAATTAGTTGGTAGAAAAATTAGTGCCCCATGCTTACGGTGTTTTTACCGATGTTAGCCGCGTCTGGCATCACAGGATTCGGATTTTTCACACGTGCGAGGTAGGATGTTCTTGGACGTGTTGCCACGTAGTTGAGAAGATTGTAAGAGCGGCCGATAAGCTTGTTGTCTTCCTTATGGTCAGTCGTCACTGTGCCGTCCTCTTTCGTAACCACTTCAGGCTCCCAGAGTTCGTTATCACGTGACTTGATCTTACGGATCGGATCTTTTGGATCGAGTAGGTTCCCGAAAGTGATCGCTCCTGCAGGACAGGCAGATCCACAAGCTACATTCAGCTTTCCAGTAGGAACACGGAGCTCAGATGCGCTCATCGTAATGTCTTCAGACTTCTTACCGAGGCGCTGCGCCTTCTTCTTCACGGCTGCTTTCTGTGCCACGATCTCTGTCTTCAGACGCTGGTAACAGTAGTTACACTTCTCCATCACACCACGCATACGCACGGAGACGTTCGGGTTACGCTGGAGGTGTGGAGCTTCTCCCACCTGCTTTTCACCGAGTGGACCTTTGTAAAGGTTCTTACGTAGTAATGGATTACGCTTATTGTAATCGAAGAAGTTGAAACGACGCACCTTATATGGGCAGTTGTTAGCACAGTAGCGAGTTCCGATACAGCGGTTGTAGGCCATCGCATTGATCCCCTCTTCTGTATGCACGGTAGCATTCACCGGACACACTGTCTCACAAGGAGCAGCCTCACACTGCTGACATGCCACGGGCTGAGGAATCATCTCAAGAGAGTCTCCCATCTTTTCCCAATCGACCTGCTGTTTCTTAGATTCTTTATACGCCTTGTAGTCTTCCTTCCCCTCGCCGTTAAGCTTCTTTACCTTGGCTTTGACATACTTCTCGTTCTTCTCTTCGTTATACACGGCGAAGTAACGATCCATACGGATCCAGTGCATTTCACGACCCATGGCCACCTGCTCTTTTCCGACTACTGGGATATTATTCTCTGCCTGACAGGCTACGAGACAGGCATTACAGCCGGTGCAGACGTTCAGATCGATCGCCATTGCCCACTGGTGCTTAGTGTCACCAATCGCATTACCTGCGAGCACATCATCGTGCCAAGTTGGTGAACCTTTGGTGAAGTAAATCGGCTGGTTCTGCGGGGCGTGGGAGTCCACTGCACCTTGCTTACCAACTTTATCTAACTGCTTAGTGAAATCGTAATGCTTCTGTCCGACCTTCGCCTTGTTTGGATCTTCGCTATCGAATTTCACATAGGCACGCGTGTCTTCCATAGTGGA
>JALZVA010000185.1 GCA_023301335.1 Akkermansiaceae bacterium | reverse complement strand
TCACTTTGGTCACCAAGCTTCCCTTGTAGTTGCTCATGGGCCGCACGGAGTGCCAGGTCTGTTTGAGCAGAAATCAAATCCATGATCGCCTCTGCCTGGGTAAGGTCTAGCTTCCCATGCTCAAATGCACGCTGAGAAAATTCCCCAGGTGCTGCCGATCTAGCTCCGGCACTTAGTAGGCAGGAGAGCACTTTACGTGTGATAAGCACACCGCCATGGCAAGCGAACTCGACCACATCTTCCCCAGTAAAGCTTTTAGGCCCTTTAAAGGGTGTGAGTAAGGCCTCATCCACTATCTGCTGATCCTCATCTAGCACCCTTACTAGTCGAGCCTTGCGATCCTCCCCTTCAGCGATTTTTCGTGAGGACTCAATCACCTTATCGCAGCAGGCAAATGCACCTGGCCCACTGACTCTAATCAGTGAAATAGCTCCCGTCCCTGGTGGCGAAGCAATCGCTACGATAGTGTCATTATCCACGTTATTTCTCGTTAAGAACTTTATCTAACACCTCAAGGCAACGCACATTTTGCTCTACTGTCCCTGTGGAGATACGTAGCCAGCCTGGAAGCTTATAGCCACGCATCGCACGTACGATCACTCCCTGCTTCAGCATCTCTGCGAACACATGATCACCGTCTCCTACCTCTACGAGAATGAAATTAGCCACACTCGGCACATAGTTCATCCCCCGTTCCTTAAAAGCAGCTTCGTAAAAGGCTAGTCCTTCATCATTGAGAGCAATGGTTTTCTCTACATGAGCAGTATCTTCAAGGGAGGCTAAGGCCGCACGCTGGGCAACTTCATTAGCGTTAAATGGCTGCCTAGCTTTCTGGAGAACCCCCGCTACATGATCTGAAGCGATCCCGTACCCGATACGAAGACCAGCAAGGCCATACGCTTTTGAAAACGTTCTTAGCACACAGACATTACGCCCTTCTCTCACATACTTTAAGGTATCTGGAGCATCTTTAAGAAATTCAAAATACGCCTCATCAAATACGACTACAACGTGTTCTGGAACCTTCGCCATAAAGCGATCGATCGTTGCTTCATCCACCATTGTCCCTGTTGGATTGTTCGGATTGGCGATGAAAACGAGGCGCGTCTCCTCGGTAATGGCAGCTGCCATAGCATCGAGGTCATGCACGAATTGTGGATCTGGCACTTCGACATACCTTGCTCCAAATAAAGTGGCCATGAGTTTATACACTACAAATGCATGCTCAGCAGCGATCAATGCAGCATTCGGGTTCAGAAAGGAATGACAGAGAAGTTCGATAATCTCGTTCGAGCCATTGCCTAGAACGACATTTTTCAACTCTACGTCATATTTTTCTGCTAAAGCTGAGCGGAGCTTATACCCGCCTCCATCTGGATAGATGTGCATCTCACTGGCAGCTTCCACGATTGCTTTCTTTGCTAGCGGTGCTGGCCCTAATGGATTCTCATTCGAGGCGACTTTTACGATCGTTGCAGGATCTAGTCCTAGTTCCCGTGCTGTCTCATCGATAGGTTTCCCTGGCTCGTAGGCCACGAGATCACAGACGAACTGATTGGCTTTTTCTTTAATACTCATTTCTCTTCACTTATTGTTTAACTGCTGCGACGACCGATATCTCTACTAAGAGCTCAGGTCGTGCCATTCGTGCTTCTACACATGCACGTGCCGGGGCGTGACCCTCTGGCACCCAAGCATCCCATACTGCATTCATCGCAGCAAAATCTTTCATATCTCGCACATAAACCGTAGCAGACAGCATGTGCTCTCTATCTGAGCCGGCCTGAGTCAATAGCGTATCGACCTTGTCTAACATCGTTTGAGTCTGTTCCTCAATCCCTTTTGACGCGTCCTGACAGACCTGCCCACAGAGATAAATGGTCCCATTATGGATCACTACTCTACTCATTCTCTGTTTTACCTCTTGCCGCTCGATCATCATGCTTCTTGGCTTACTCGGTATTCATTTTCTTGAAAAGCCAAATAGCTGATTTTTCCTTCCCTCTGACAGCTCTACGTGTATCGTGTCCACATAGAATACTCAGGTATGAAAATAATCGCTATCGCAAACCAAAAAGGTGGAGTAGGGAAAACCACTACGTCTATCTCTCTCTCGGCAGGGTTAGCCCTCCTCGGGCAGCGCGTCTTGATGGTCGACCTCGACCCTCAGGCGAATGCTACCTCTGGGCTTGGCGCTGAACCTAGTAGTGAAGGCAGTATTTACGGCCCTTTGCTAGGGAGTGAACCCGTTGCAGATAAAATTATCTCCACCCGAATCAAACGGCTTTCCATCATACCAGCTGACATGGACCTGGCGGGTGTAGAAATAGAATTGGCTCGTCGTGACGACCACCTCACACGCTTGCGGACGGTCCTTCAGGATTTAAAAAAGAAAGGTCTGTTTGATTTCATCATTCTTGATACTCCACCCTCTCTTGGAGTGCTAATGACCTCTGCGCTAGCCTCTGCTGACGAGGTGCTAATCCCCTTACAATGCGAGTGGTTTGGTCTAGAAGGCTTAGCCAAAATCGTGCATGTGATCGAGCAGATCAAGGAGTCCGGTGCCGCACCTGAGCTCTCTTTATCAGGGATCATCATGACCATGTATGACGGCCGCACCAACCTCTCTAAGCAGGTCGTAGAAGAAGTCGAAAAATATTTCAAAGAGCAAATCTATGAGCGTGTCATCCCCCGCACTATTAAGATTGGAGAAGCCCCTTCATTTGGACGCACAATTTTTGAACATGACCCTAGCGGAACTGGTGCACGAGCGTATATGGCAGTGGCTCAGGAATTTCTCGAACGCCATGGAAAAAGCTATTAGCCAGCTATTACTTTTGCTCATGAGGCGTGTAAAACAGCACCTCAGTTTTTGCTTTTCTAATCTAATTTGCTGTGATTAAATGTTAGACAGATATGGGATTTCTTCATACAAAAGTCTTCATCGGTTTGCCCTCCTTGATAGGTGCAACTCAGACAAGTGTCACTACTAGCCTTCCAAGAACTTCCTAATTTAGATTATGCCTCAGGATTCAACAAAAATATCCATTAAGAAGATTCTTAAAAACACGTTTGGCCATGACTCTCTGAGAGACGGTCAAGAGGAAGTCATCAATAACATTCTCGAAGGAATCTCAACTCTCTGTATTTTCCCCACAGGAAGTGGTAAATCCCTTTGCTATCAACTCCCTGCTGTAGCTCTTGAAGGGCGCACGAGCATTGTCATCTCTCCACTCCTTTCTCTTATTAAAGATCAACTCACGCAACTAGAGGAGTTAGGGATCCCTGCAGCCACGCTCAATTCAAGTTTAAGCAAAGAGGAAAAAAGGAAGGTTATCGAAGATCTCGAAGCTGGAAACATCAGCCTCCTTTTCATGGCTCCTGAATCCTTTTTAAAGAAAGAATACCAAAGCTTGCTCAAGCAACTCACTATCGGCATCGTCGCTATTGATGAAGCGCACTGTGTCTCTGAGTGGGGGAATAGTTTTCGTCCCTCCTACTTACTCGCAGCAAATGCAGTGAGAAAGCTCAAGCCCCACGCCATCTTAGCACTGACCGCAACTGCTACTAAGGAAGTTTCACGAGATATCCGTTCACGTTTTAAAATCAAAACGAAAGATCTGGTTCAAACGCCGCTTTTCCGAGAAAATTTGAGCTACCAAGTGATCCCTTTACTGGCCGAGCAGAAAAATCAAGAACTCGTTGAGATCCTCTCCCAGCAAGAGCAACTACCCGCTATTGTTTACGTGATGAAACAGGTGGATGCAGAGAACGTCTGTGGACACCTGCAGGCCATGAAGATGAATGCCCGATCTTACCATGCTGGCTTAGCACCAGATGCACGTAAATCTGTGCAGGATGCGTTTCTCTCAGGGGAATTAGACATCGTCGTTGCCACCATCGCCTTTGGTATGGGTGTCAATAAGCCGAATATACGCTCAGTCATCCACTATCATCTGCCTAAATCCCCAGAAGGATGGATTCAGGAGAGTGGTAGGGCTGGTCGTGACGGGCTCCCCGCTACTTGCTACCTCCTTGGCTGCG
>JALZVA010000184.1 GCA_023301335.1 Akkermansiaceae bacterium | reverse complement strand
GTTTCCTGTGATGTTAATTCGCCCAACCTTAGAGCGGACCCCTTCTGAGATTTCATATTTAAGGTTAATGGAGTTAGTCCCGGAGTTGGTTATCCTTGGGTTGACTCTTGCATCTGCGTAGCCTTTAGATCCGTAGTAAGAGCGGATGGTTTTAATGTCTTCTCGCATTTGGCTTTGTGAGTAAGCATCACCCGGGTCGAGTACGAGAGTAGGAAGAAGCTCTTGGGGAGTGAAGACGGACATCTTACCGAAGCTCACATCCTTAACCGTGTATTTAGTGCCTTCAACGATAGGGATGAGGAGTTCTAGCTTGCCATTTTTGGTGGGGACAAACTTAGCACCGGGTGAGTAGGCCTTTAGGTAGCCGTTATCTTTATAGAAATCGATGACGGATTCAACGTCTTCAGCAACTTGGTCATTATCAATTTTTCCAGACTTGGTGATAAAGGAGAAGATGCTTTTCTTTCTCGATTTAATTTCTTTGTAGAGGAGGTTGTGGTCAAAGGATTGGTTGCCTTCAAATCTCACTTTATGAATGACATTTTTTGCGCCTTCATTGATCGTGAAGATTAAATTCGCGTGACCTTCGCGTTTGGTTTTTTGGATGCTTGTGGAAATGGAGACGTCGGGGAAATCGAAGGCGAGGTAGTGCTTCTGAAGAAGCTTCCTCGCTTCAGTCACGTCTTTTGCTCCTAAGATGTGTCCTGCTGTAAGCTTGGTTTTGCGAGAGAGGGTTTCATTTTGAAACTTCTGATTTCCGACGAAACCGACCTTGTCCAGGATAGGGCTGGTGCTGACCTCAGCGGTGAGTCTGACACCTCCACTGTGGTGGGAGCCCTTGATGCTAACATTATCCACGAGCCCAGCCTTATAGAGCGTGCGGATGTCATTATCGAGTTTGTCAGCATTGTATTTAGTGCCGACAGCAGAGGACATTTGCGTGATGATACGCTGTGCATCTACAGTTTTTGGTCCGATGTATTTGACTTGAATATCGGTGACTGTTTTTCCTGAAAAGGACTGTGCTAGTGCTGAGCTCATGGTGAGAGCGGCGGCAAAAGCCGAAAGGAGTGTGTAAAATGATATTCTCATAGAATCGAATTTCCTAAATGTGCCTCACCAGTTCGGTGAGCTAGGGCATGACAGCAAACTCTCTCTAATGGTCAAGCCGAATATTAGAAGGAATAGGAACTACTATATCTTATTGAAAGGGGGAATGATAGATGTAGCCTTCTTCCCGCTATAGTTGATGAGTCAGGCATAGCGTCCAGTAAGAACTTCATACCTAGTAGGGGTGCAGACAGCGGAATTACTATGACCATTTGTAAATGAAATACCATTCTTGGCTAAAGAGTCGATATCAGATGTCTGGATTTTTGACTTAGCATTATAGTTTGATACATCATCTATGCCTAAATCGTTGGTAAGAATGAGCACAACATTTAATTTCTTTTCTGCCTATACGACAGAAAGTAATAAGCGTGAAAGGGTAAATAGTTTGATGAACACGAATGTGAAATTAATTTAGTAGCAGTAGATTAGCGAGATTTTTTGGATAGGTTAGGGTTCTAAACCTACTTATGAGACGTTATTTTTATGTGAAAATGCCCTATAGATGATTTTTTTTAACTTTTTTAGATTTGGGTGTTGACGGTAAAGTGTACTGAAGTGTATCAATGTGTGTTGTTTCAACAGAACCGTCATGATTTCACCAGAACATGCTCTCGAAGGAGTATACGCGCACAAAATGGATACCAAGTGCCGGGTATCTGTGCCGGCAGACTGGCGTGTCACAACGGGGAACGGTTATCTACGCCTTCTGCAGTCATCTAGTTATGATTTGAAAGTGCTTCGAGTACTACCTGAAGATGAGTATCTAAAAATGCTGCAGGAGGTGGAGAAACGTGACGATTGGTCATTTAATAAAAAACAAAGAATACTTGGCCGTCTCTATCGCCAGATTCTTAAAACAACTTTAAATCCACAGGGTAAGTTACTTATACCTAAAGCGTGGTGTGAAATCCCAGAACTCCACACAGAAGAATCTGTGATGCTAGTAGGCAGAGGATCTTACTTTGAAATTTTCAATCCTAAGAACTACGAAGAAATGCTCGTTCGCGAGGAGGCCGAAACAGCGGACCTCGACGAAGAACTGGGTTTCTTTTAATCTTTATCCATCATCTAATTCCGAGCGAAAAAACGTGCTCTCTTTGCGTCCAGTGCTATCTATGGTCGGGCTAGATAATTTCGTATTATCCAGTCCCTTAGATTTTTTGGCTTTGGGGTCTAGCTTTTCCTCAGAAAGCGGAAAAGAGACTGAAAATGGAATGGAACATTACCATGACACCGTATTACTTGAAGAAGCGGTACACTTCATGACACCAGCTCCAGGAAAGATCCTAGTTGATGGAACTCTTGGCGGAGGTGGACACACTCAGAAAATGCTCGAAAACGGAGCTGTGGTATATGGAATCGACCGTGACCCAGAGGCACATGCCTATGCAGCGAGACGACTTGAGGGTTTTGGTAAGAATTTCCGTCCGATTGTGGGTAATTTTTCTGATGTGGCAGAGCTTCTTCCTAAAGAAGGAGAGGATAAGGTGGATGGAATCCTCGTTGACCTTGGGGTCTCGTCCCGTCAATTCGACGCAGCAGAGCGCGGCTTTAGTTTTTCCAAAGAAGGGGAGCTTGATATGCGGATGGGGCCGAGTTGCCCACTTACCGCTGCGGACTTGGTGAACACGTGGTCAGAAGCTGAGTTGGCTCGTATCTTCTGGCAATACGGAGAGGAACGAGCATCCAGAAAGATAGCTAGACACCTTTGTGCGCTACGTCAATCTACACCATTTAAGACGACCACGCAGTTAGCAGACTGTATTGAGAAATTAATCCCAAGAAGAGGAAAGAGAATTCATCCTGCAACCAAGGTGTTTCAGGCACTTAGAATCGAAGTGAATGATGAATTGGGAGCATTGAGGAAATTGTTAGACACTGCGAAAGATGTGTTAGCTCCGAACGGGAGACTCGCAGTGATTAGTTTCCACAGTTTAGAAGACAGAATGGTGAAGAGGCACTTTAAGCAAGTGTCCCAAAAAGAAGTCGATCGTCCAGAGTGGCCTGAGCCTAGACCAAACCCGGATTACGCCTATGAGCTGTTGACTAGGAAACCCGTCAGCGCCTCTGAACAAGAAGTAGGGAATAACCCAAGATCACGCAGCGCCGTGCTACGTGTAGCAGAGAGAATTTAAACGTATAGAAGAAGATGAATAGAAAAAAATCTTATACAGCCAGAAAGAGTAACTCCTTAAGCATGGTAGAAGTTGGCTTTTATATCTTAGCCGCATTGGTCATCATTGCCGGAGGAGTGAACTATGCCGTGATAAAAAATAAGCAGGTAGCTCTCGATAGAGAAATTGATAAGGTGTATCAGTCGGTGAAGAGACATGATATCGAGTCGAACTCCATTCTGGTGGAGAATGCGCGTAAAATAAACCGCTTTGGCCTACGCTCTGATTTACGCGAGCAGGATTCAATCATGAGAGAGCGCCCAGACTATGTGGTGGAGCGAGTCAACTCTATTGGCCCACCTTTGGTAAGCACCTCTAACATGCAAGCGGATTTTCCTAACTTGTTCATTACATCAACTGAGGAGAAGAACTTGATTAAGTGAATTTTTCTACCCACGGTCGTATCATTGCACTCTGCTTCTTTTTAGTCGCAGGCATGAGTGCATTGTCCTTCCAGTTGGTGAAAATTCAGATTGTCGAAAGAAAAAAATACGCCGATAAGGCTAATTCTTCATACAAGCGTAAAAGTATTATTGCTCACAGAAGAGGGATGATTCTTGATCGTAATGATGAAGTCATTGCTCACGATATTTTAGAAAAAAGTATCTATTTGGATAAGGTTCAGTTCCTCAGTGTGAACGAAGCCTCTAAGTCGCTAGCTTGTAAATACTTTAGAGAAGTTATTGGAAAAACTGAGGTAGAGCTGGCTGAACCATGCTTAGAACCGCTTCTAACAAATTCAATCAAGGCTGCACCTTCTTGGGCTGCACTGAAACCTGGAACAAGGAGGGCACTAGTGAATCGTGGAGCAAGAAAGCTTCAAGAGAATATTGACGTAGAAGAAATTAAACGCAGAAACGTCGCCTTTATCGTAGATGATTATTATAGACCACTTGGAGTTTCTAAAAAGGAACTAGAAGAGTGTATTAATCTGAAAGATAGTCGAATGCACGTCCTCATTACTAAGGGAGTTGAGTTTAAGGGGGCACGTAAATTACAAAAGCTACTGAGTGAGCATTATATCAAAGGCTTTGATTTCCAAGATTATGTAAGAAGGGAATACAATGAGCCAATGCTGGCTACGCACCTTACAGGATTTGCGGATTATGAGAGAAAGGGGAAGGCTGGAGTAGAAGGAAAGTTAGAAGGGTTTCTTGCTGGACGAGATGGGCACGAAGTAAGATTTTTAGATGTTAGGGGAGAAACTATCCCGGGAGATCAAGAAGTGCTCCCTCCAAAGCATGGCAGAGATGTTAGGCTGACTCTGGATATGAAAATTCAAGCGGTGGTAGAGGAAGAGCTCGACCTCGCGATGGAGAAATACAAGTGTGCTAAAGGAGCCATTGTGATTATGGATCCACACACAGGTGAGGTCCTAGCAATGGCAAGTAGACCGCATTATAATCTGAGCAACAGAGAAAAAGTAGTGAAGAACGGGTTTAACTACGCCATCCAAGCAGCGAATGAAACAGGTTCAACGATCAAGATTGTGGCAACCTCAGGAGCGATTAATGAAGGGAAGGCGAACATGGACACGATTGTAGATTGTGGCTGGGGAACAAAAGTGGAATCGGCGTATAACTTCACCCTGAAGGAAAAGTACGGAAGGGGGAAAATACCTCTCTGGCAAGTCTTACAGAAATCTTGTAATATAGGAGCTTGGGAATTTGCAAAAATGATAGGAAGAAAGCGTTTTTTTGAATACGCAAAAGACTTTGGCTATGGCGTGAGGACAGGGATTCAGCTTGTGGGAGAGACTAAAGGAGGAGCAAGAGATTCTGGTAATATGAGAGACTTTGCGAGTTGCTCTTACGGCTATGTGATCACTGCGTCACCTCTCCAGATTGCTGCAGCGTATAGCGTGATTGCTAATGGTGGAATGTATATCCCACCTCATATCATCAAGGATATTCACGCCTCTAACGGAACTGTTATTGTGGATACGGCGACGAGTTCTAAGCACACGGAGCGTAAAAAAACTGTTCTGAAAAAAAGCGTAGCCACACAAATGCTAAAGGCTTTAGTCACTGTAACAGACGATAAAGGAACGGGGAAGAGAGCTAGGTCAGAAGGGTATTCAGTGGGTGGAAAAACAGGAACCGCTGAAAAAATTATTAATGGAGCGTATCAGAATAAAGCAGGGAAGGAGCGCTATGTGACTTCCTTTGCGGGCGTGTGCCCTGCACTTGAGCCTAATTTTGTATGCGTCGTTGTACTTGATGATCCTTTACTAAAAGAGATCTGGGACGAAAAAACAAAGAAAATGATACCGTTTAAAAGAGGCGGAGGCACTGTAGCTGCCCCTGTCTTTTCTAAACTAGTAAAACGCGTGGCCCCGATTCGAGGGCTGCAACCAAATTTTGAGGAAAATAAAGGATGAAATTAAATACATTAACAGACCATTTAAAAGGGGCAATAGTATCAGGAGATACTACAGTGGAGGTGAATGGGATCACTGCGGATAGCAGAGCTGTCACAGAGGGGATGATATACGTCGCGATCAAAGGAGAGGACGCTGATGGAGCAGATTTTATTTCCCAAGCTATAGAGCAAGGTGCAGTAGTCATCGTCTCGGAAAAAGCAGCAGATACAAAGTGGGGCGCCACAGCTTGGGTGCACGTGAAAGATGCTAGAGAAGCCGTAGCTACTCTGGCCTGCCTAATAGAAGAGGAGCCGTCGAAAGCATTTAAACTGATCGGTGTCACGGGAACGAATGGAAAAACCACGACAACTTACATGGTGCACCACATTCTTCAGACAATTCAGCTGCGTGCTGGTTTGATCGGGACGATCCTAACACACAATGGCGTAGAGTCTTCTCCTACAACCCATACTACACCAGAGGCTATCGCAACTAATCAACTACTACGCGGAATGGCTGATAACGGCTGTCGCTCTGTAGCGATGGAGGTGAGCTCGCATGGGGTTCAGCAAAAGCGTGTGCACGGTTTGGACTTTGATGTGCTAGTATTCACGAATCTAACACAAGATCATCTAGACTATCATGGGAGCATGGATAAGTACTTTGAAGCAAAGCGTCAGCTCTTTGTAGATGCCGCTAAAAAATCTAATAAGATCAAAGCTGTTATTAATATAGATGACCCTTATGGAGCACGCTTAGCAAAGGATTTCTCTGAGGAGTTAGATGTGCTTACTTTCGGGATGGGAGTGCACTGTAAGTATCGTTTCGGGAAAATCAGACAGTCTCTAAGAGGCGTTGATTTTGAGCTGAAGGTGAAAGGGAAATCTTATTTAGTAAGAGTGCCTGCGATTGGGCGATTCAACGTGTATAATGCAGCTTCAGCGATCATCTCTGCGATTGCTGCTGGTGTGAGTCCACGTGATGCCGTCCGTGCTCTTGCGGAAATGCCACAGGTGCCAGGTCGCCTAGAGCATGTGGAAACGAAAATGAGTGTGAGTGTCTTTGTAGATTATGCCCACACTCCTGATGCATTAGCCCATGTGTGTAAAACTCTTAAAGAGCTTGAACCGAAGCGTTTGATTACCGTGTTTGGCTGTGGTGGGGATAGAGATAGAGGGAAACGTCCATTGATGGCTAAGGCTGCGGGGGAGAGCAGTGATCTGTGTTTTATCACCTCGGATAACCCAAGGTCAGAAGATCCTGAGTCGATTCTTAAAGAGATCGAAGTTGGGATGAAAGGCTGCCCGTCCAGAAGTATCGTTGACCGTGAAGAAGCGATTAAAACAGCTGTGGCGATTGCTACCGGTGGAGACATTGTGTTGATTGCTGGCAAAGGACATGAAGATTACCAAATCTTTAAAGATGAGACGGTGCCGTTCGATGACCGAATCAAGGCTAGATCAGCTTTACGTGAGTTTAAGATATCTAACATGATGAAGGAAAAAGAGGAACAGGACGCGAGACCTCCTCGTGATTCCAGAGATTCCAGAGAACCACGTGATTCAAGAGGCCCACGTGACTCAAGAGGTTCACATGATTCGAGAGGCCCACGTGACTCAAGAGGTTCGCATGATTCGAGAGGCCCACGTGACTCAAGAGGTTCGCATGATTCGAGAGGCCCACGTGATTCAAGAGGTTCGCATGATTCGAGAGGCCCACGTGATTCGAGAGGTTCAGATGATTCGAGAGGTTCGCATGATTCAAGAGGTTCGTATGATTCGAGAGGTTCACGTGACTCAAGAGGGTCACATGATTCAGGAGGCTCACGTGACCGTAAATTTAAAGAAAGAGATTAATACACTATGAACTCTATTGCTGCAAAAGATATTCTAGAAGCCACCAATGGAACACTACGCTCTGGTGAACTTAGTGTAGAGGTGTCTCGCGTTTCGACAGATACTCGAAAAGACGCAAGCTCCTCTGTGTTCTTTCCCCTCGTTGGAGAGAATTTTGACGCACATGACTATCTTGATAAGGCAATAGAAAATGGGGCTGAAATTCTAGTCTGTGAGCGTCTGCCAGAGGGATTAGAAGTTGGGAACACTGTAGTGATCCAGGTGGAAGATAGCCTGATTGCTCTGCAACGGTTTGCTGCCTGGTATCGGAAGCAACTTAGTTTACAAGTAGTGGGGATTACAGGATCAAACGGAAAAACCTCAACCAAAGATTTTACGAGAGGAGTGTTAGCCGCAGCGTTTGAAGTCGATGCGACGGTTGGAAATCTAAATAATCATATCGGATTACCACTCACTGTGCTGTCTGCGGATAGTAAGACTGAGGCCGGGGTATGGGAGATGGGGATGAATCACCCTGGAGAGATCGCGCCGCTTTGCCAAATTGCCGCGCCGCGTATAGGAGTCATCACAAATATTGGGACTGCACATATTGAGCACATGGGTAGCCGTGACGCGATAGCTGAGGAAAAGGGTGTTCTGGCAAGGGCACTTCCTGAGGACGGAGTGCTTGTAGTTCCAGCATCTTGTGACTACATCGAATATTTTAGAGAGCGGACGAAAGCAAAATTGTTAGTTGTTGGTAATGGAAGAGGGATTGTAAGGGCTGAATCTCTTAAGGTAACACCTGAAGGTTCAGAGTTTAATCTTATCATTGAGGGACAAGATCCTGTCGCAGTGAAACTAGCTGTGGTAGGAAAGCACATGGTGACCAACGCCTTGCTAGCCGCAGGTGTGGGTCATGTGTTAGGGATGGAGGCTCCACAAATTGCTGCTGCACTTTCAGAAGCTGAACTTACAAGTGGAAGGCTAGAATCATTCGTGTCCGCAGGTGTGAGAGTGATTGATGATACGTATAATGCCAATCCTGAATCGGTCAGGGCGGCGATTGATACCCTAGCTGAGATGCAACTTTCAGAAAACGGGCAGAGATATGTGGTTCTAGGAAAAATGGCAGAGCTCGGAGAGCATGCGAGTAAAGCTTATTTAGAACTTGGGACACACGGCGCGGAGCTAGGTCTTCACGTGGTCAGCGTGGGGGATGAAGCAAAAGAAATTTATCAAGGAGCCACGCAGCGTGGTAAACAAGCCACTCATTTCAGCTCTGTGGAAGACGCTTCTGCATGGTTGAAGTTAACCTGCAAAGCAGGAGATGCAGTGCTTTTCAAAGGAAGTCGCGCCGCAGCAATGGAACGTGTCATGCAACAAGCTTTTTCAAATTAATATAATGTTAGAACTAATTACAGACTGGAGCCCTTTAGCACGTGGAGTGATAGCACTCTTACTAGCCTTTATCGGGACACTGATGATCGGAAACAAGGTGATCTTAAAGCTCATCTCAATGAAACTAGGTCAGCCAGTGAGATCGAAAGAGGAAGTGAACGAACTGTTTGACCTTCACGGGAAGAAAGCAGGAACTCCAACAATGGGAGGAGTGATGATTTTAGCCACTCTTTTTATTGCCGTGTTACTCTCAGGAGATCTAAGCAATCCCTATATCCATATTACCTTATTTGTGCTGTTTGCACTTGGATTGTTAGGTTTTAAAGATGACTATGCTAAAATATCTGAAGGGAATTCTAAAGGTGTTAGCTCAAAGTTTAAATTAGTGTGGCAATTTGGGGTAGCTCTCATCGCCACTCTAGCTATCCTCTACACGCAGAATATGTGTGGCTGTGGAAGCAATGGAGAGGTAGAAGGAGTGTTCGCAGGCGGGCTGACACAGCATAAACCGTGGGATCTGTATATCCCTGGGTTTGATCTGTCAGTGCCGATGAGTTGGTTCGCGATTCCGTTTGGAGTCGTAGTGATCATCGGAGCTTCTAATGCCGTGAATTTAACGGATGGTCTAGACGGCCTAGCTTCAGGCTGCACGATTACAACCTGCTTATCCTATACACTGATTGCTGTTACAGGAGGATACATCGGGATTGCTGACGTGGCATCATCAGAGCTTGCTGTGCTTACCTTAGCCATGACAGGAGCTGTTGCAGGATTCCTGTGGTTTAATGCATACCCTGCTAGAGTGTTCATGGGAGACACTGGATCGCTCGCCATTGGAGGGGCGATCGGAGTCATTGCTTTAGCGACGAAGCAGGAGTTATTACTCGTAGTGATTGGCCTTGTTTTTGTGATCGAGGCAATGTCAGTGATGGCTCAGGTATTTTACTTTAAGTACACGAAGAAAAAATATGGAGCAGGAAGACGCCTGCTTAAATGCGCACCTATTCATCACCATTTTGAATTATCTGGTTGGAAGGAAACTCAGGTGATTACGCGTTTTTGGATTATTTCAGGACTTTGTGCAGGACTCGGTTTAGCGATACTCTTTATCTAAATGTTAGAAGGAAAACACATAGCTGTTCTTGGAGCAGGGGGAAGTGGACGTGCCGCGGCTAAGCTGGCAGTGAAGCGTGGTGCCCATGTTTGTGTGTATGATTCTGGAGAGATTAGTGAAGAGGCCGATCTGCCAAAAGAGGTGAGGCGCGTGTCAAATGCTACCGAGGAGGTAGGACATAATATCCAATGTGATATGTTAGTGGTTTCTCCAGGGATTGATACGTATGGAAGTTTTGTTGAAGCATTTTCTCAGGGTGCAGGTGAAGTGGTAGGGGAGGTAGAGCTCGCTTGTCGTTTTTACTCAGGAAAAAT
>JALZVA010000183.1 GCA_023301335.1 Akkermansiaceae bacterium | reverse complement strand
AAGACTAAGCACGGGAGACCTACGCAGATGAGGAGGCTAAGATTAGCCAGCTGATGCGGAACGAAAGAGGGCTCGGAGTGTCGCAATGCAAGAATGCTCGTGGAAAGAGCAAGTGTGAGAATAACAACTGCGAGGTTTCTGACTGCGGCTAAGGAAAAAGGAGCAAGCGAGAAGAGGCTAAGTGCGAGCCCACAAGCCCAGAGCAGAGGAGTGAAGAGGTAGTGCTCAGATGCTTGGAAGAGCGTGATGTTCCCCAATAGTAGCCCTGTGAGGAGCGGAGGGATGAGTGACTTGATGACGAAGCTACGCTTGATTCCCCAGAGTTTTTTATTTTCCCGATGTAGAAATAGCGGGAGGAAAAAGAGGATGCTGGCCGTGCAGAAGATTCCTAGATTCCAGTACAGCACCCAAGCAAGCTTAGAGGTCTCTGCAGCGGTGTGGAAGAGAAATGAACTGGCAAGGGAGAGTGCGCAAATGAAGACTCCCGTAACAAAGGTGCAGGCTATAAGATGTTTAAAACTCTCATGAGAATCTGCGACCAGAGCGGTGAGTAGCTGCTGCCGCTCTTCGCGTTCATGAGGGTACTGCATCCCTATTTAGGACGAAGTGGAAGAAGTTGTAGCAGCAGGCTGTGGCTTCGGTGCTGGCACACGGAAAATTTTAGCCTTACGGATATCGGCTTTTCCCGTCGCTGGGTCCTTTGGCGCGGTGAATGGATCGTAGGCGAGGGTTCCTGGCTTGAGGTGCTTCACTTCCAATACATTATATGGCTTAAAAGGGCTGATCACATAGCCAGGCTTATGATAATAGGCCTCAACGAATTTATCAGCTTCTGACTGTGCAGGGATCGCTGGAGGAGTTGCAGTTTGTGTGGGAGCGGACTGCGCGAATAGCTGAGAGCAAAAGAGGAATGAGGTGGTCGTAAGAACTACAAGTTTCATGTGCTTGCAAATTAGCAGAATGGAGAGCTATGGGGAATCTAAAAAATCAGTTTTTGAACTCACCCAAGTTAGCTTCTTTTTCTTCTTAAAACGAAAAAGGAAAGACCAATAAAAGAAAAGGCTAGAGTTGAAGGCTCAGGAACAGAAATAGGAGTTGCTTGAAAGTCTATAGTAGTAAACCCGAGGTCCCTGAAAGCTCCTAAGGTAGTATCACTAAGGAAGCCAGATCCAGATTCAACACCTGATAGGATTTCGTCGTCTAAGCTTTCGCCAGCATTGGGGCCCGAGAGAACTGTAAGGGCTGCGGAACCATCACCTGGGTCCCCATCAAAGCCAGGCATATTTTCTATAGAGAAATTATCTAAAACTTCATTTAAATGGCCATTTGCGGTCCCTGGTCCACCATCTAATTCGATGGGAACAAAGAGGGCATTAGGGTCAAATTCATTTCGGTAGGCTTCTAAAGCATTCGCTCCAAAATACTGGCCAGAACCGTCTACGTATAGATTGTTCAACTGCCATAAAGTGCCAAATCCTAATACGTGCCCAATTTCATGCCTGAGAACAATCGGGGCGAGTAAACCGGTTCCTCCAGTGGCTGCTGCATTGGTATTGAATCGGGCTGAACCTTCTGTAGAATGGATAAAAGTAGTGCCATTGGAAGTGAATGATGAAGCCAAGGTAGGCCCAGCAGAGCCTAGCAGGATGCCGCCGCCGATTGGAGCTTGATCAAATCCTGATGCGGTAATAGTTAAAGTCCTCGAAACCCCATCGGTATAGCCAGTGAGCGCGTCTGTCCAAAAGGCCGCTGCATCAGTGAAAAGAGCCTGATTCTCACTGGATAAAACCATGTCTCCAGTTGCGGTAGTATCAAAATCAAAATTGATAGTTAAGCTCGCATTACTGATGGAGCAAAGACTGAGAATGGATACTACAGGTATTAAAAAGTTGTTCATAGAATAATTGAAGAACATAGAGTTTGATTTGATCGAAGGCAAATGGAAAATATTAAAAATGCCATTCTGGTAAGAAGAAAAGTGTTCTTGAAAATGGGAAGATACGTAAGCAAATAGCTTTTTATATGAGTGGTTTCTCTTTATCTTATTCTCAAGAGAAGGCGGTTGCGTAGATGAACTGAATTGTTCATTGTCATGCTTCCACCTTATTTACCTTAGAACTGAGAGAGGGTGAAATACGGATAGATTTGAAAAAGCAAATAGACTGAAACCTTTTATGATGAATGAAATTGTATGCCCTGATTGTGGCAAAGCCTTTAAAGTCGATGAAGCTGGTTATGCCGATATTCTTAAGCAGGTACGTGACCGGACTTTTGAGGAGCAGCTCAATGAGCGTTTAGAATTGGCAGATAAGGAGAAAAAAAATGCAGTAGAACTCGCTGAGGAGAAAGTGAAGCGGGAGTTACTAAGTGAGGCACAAAAGCAAGAGGCTATGATGCAGGAGCTAAAGTCGCGCCTAGAGGCTGTGAACACGGAGAAAACCTTAGCCGTCACCCAAGCGGTAAGCTCTGTGGAAAAGGAGCGGGATAGCTTAGCGAACGCCTTACGAGAAGCAAAGAAAGAATCAGAAAGCGCCTCACGCATGGCTGAGATCGAGAAAGGCAGGGAACTGCAAGAAGTGACCATGCTGAAAGAGCGCGAACTCCAAGAGCTAAAATCCAAGCTCAATGCAGCCGAGGACACACAAAAATTCGCTGTGGCTGAAGCGCTGAGCGGTGTCGAGAAAGAGCGCGATCAATTACAGCATTCTTTAAATCAAGTGGATTTGGAAAAACAAATTTCAGAAAAAGCCCTGAAGGATAAGTATGAAACACAGCTGAAAGATCGTGATGATGCGATTGAGCGACTGCGGGATATGAAAGCAAAGCTTTCTACGAAAATGGTAGGCGAGACACTAGAGCAGCATTGTGAAACGGAGTTCAATCGTATTCGTGCCACAGCCTTTCCAAGGGCGTACTTTGAAAAAGACAATGATGCGAGCATGGGCAGTAAGGGCGACTATATCTTTAAGGATAAAGATGAATTAGGCACGGAAATTGTCTCGATCATGTTCGAAATGAAGAATGAGAGCGACACGACTGCAACGAAGAAAAAAAATGAGGATTTCCTTAAAGAGCTAGATAAAGACCGTAGGGAAAAAGGCTGTGAATACGGGATTTTAGTATCACTGTTAGAACCAGAAAATGAGCTGTATAACACGGGGATCGTAGATGTGTTTCACCGTTACCCGAAGATGTATGTGATCCGGCCACAATTCTTTTTACCAATGATCACGCTTCTTAGAAATGCAGCGATGAATGCGCTTAGCTATAAAAATGAGCTAGCTCTGATGAAGACACAGAATGTCGATGTAACGAATTTCGAAGATGATTTGGATCAGTTTAAAACCGCCTTTGGCAAGAATTACGACCTCGCCTCGCGCAAGTTCCAAACCGCGATTGATGAGATAGACAAATCCATCAGCCATCTTCAAAAGACGAAAGACGCTCTGATGAGCACAGACAGGAATCTACGCTTGGCGAATGATAAAGCGCAGAATGTAACGGTGAAAAAATTAGTGCGTAAGAATCCCACCATGAAGGCAAAGTTTGAAGAGCTAGAAGCCTTAAAATCTGAAGAAGAGTAAGTTCGTGAGGGATGAGCTCTCGTAGTTCCTAGGCACGAAAAAACCCTTGTAACGATGAAGTTAACAAGGGTTTTGAAATTTAATAGGATCTTAAAAGATTACCAACGGTCGTTACGCTGACCTTTACGGCTTCCACCGCCAGATTTCTTTTGGCTGTAGCCACCGCCACCACCGCCGCCGCCGCCGCCGTTGTAGCCACCGCCACCACCGCCGCCGCCGCCGCCGCCAGGACTTCTGTTTTCTCTTGGGCGAGCTTCATTGATCTTAAGCTCACGGCCATTGAAGTCTTGTCCATCAAGCTCTTCGATGACTTTTAGCATGTCATCATGGTTCTCCATAGTGACGAATCCAAACCCTCTTGGGCGGTCTGTGTACTTATCGATGACGAGGTGAACGTCAGAAACTGGTCCCTTGGCTTCGAAATACTCTTTCAAATCTGCCTCGGTAACTTCATAAGGCAGGTTGCCTACATATACTTTTGTATTCATAATATTTGTTAGTGTCTAGCTTCCTAAGTTAACTTGCTGTCATGAAGTTTTCGTTTATCTAACATCGTCCTTCTGAAGCAATACTGACAAATTCCAAAATACTACGCCCGCGTTAATTATAGGCTATCTATACTTGAGGG
>JALZVA010000182.1 GCA_023301335.1 Akkermansiaceae bacterium | reverse complement strand
CCAGAGGTCTTGGTCGGCATGCTTCAGAAGTGTGGTGAGAATCAGATCTCTTTTTTCTGGAGAAAGATCATCTGGCCAAGAAATATTCTCTGGCGACTGCACTAGCATTTCAAGCTCATCTTTAGAAAGCGCATCGAGCCCCTTAGCCTGCATGAATTGAAATTTTTCCTCAGAGCTCAGATTGTTGTAAAGGCGGGATGAGTAGCTGTCTTTATTAAGTGAGCTGTCGCCTCGGAAGTTAACCGTCTCTAGTTCTTCTTTAGTGAGTTGGTCAGAAAGTAGGATTTTACCACGGAAGTTTTTATTATAGCGTTCTGCTCCTTTAATCGAGTAGAGCATCGAGGCGTAAGAGGCAGGAAAGTTAGGATTTAAAATACGGTTATAAGCAAAGGTGAAATCCTCTGTGGTGACCGCTTTTCCGTCTGACCACTTACCCTCGGGCTGGAGTCTGAACGTCCACTTGGTGAAGTCTTTATTACTTTCCCACGACGCAGCCGCTCCGGGTGTGTGGATACCATCGTTTTCGGGGTCTTGCCCGCAGAGCCCTTCAAAGGTAGCGCGCAGGATGTTACTTGCGACGACTGTGGAAACTTTCTGGATGTCTAGCCCTCCAGCCGGTTCACTCCCATTACCGATGAGTAGGATATTATCCTGTGTGTACTTATCGACTACTGTTTCTCGGCTGCATGAAGCAAGGAGAGAGAGAGCCCCAAAGACGAGGATAGAGAAACCTGGCGCGCAAGTAAGCTGCTTCAAAAGCGTGTGCATAAGAGCTAGATGATGAGTGCATTTCAGCATACGCCCTAGAAGCTAAATGGTGGATCTTTTTTGTAAATAAAAGAACGCTAGATCTTTAAAGGACTAATTGTCCAGTAGGCTAAATTTCAGCTCTGCGGAAGAGACAACCTCACCATTAACGGTGCATCGTGCCACTGCTGAGCCAATATTTCTGCGCATTTTAAGAAGCTCAGCTTCGATTAAAATAGAGTCACCTGGGACGACTGGACGTCTCCATTTAACCTTATCTGCAGACATAAAGTAGCCGATTTTCCCTGCGTTTTCAGGCATGCGGAGCATTAGCACAGAGGCGACTTGGGCCATCGCTTCCACTTGGAGCACACCAGGCATTACAGGGTGTCCAGGGAAATGACCTTGGAAGAATGGTTCGTTCATGGTGACGTTTTTAAGCCCCACGCACTTGTTATCCCCAACGAAATCCACGATTCTATCAACTAAGAGGAACGGATAGCGGTGTGGGAGAACTTTAAGAATGTCATTGATATCCATCACAGCTTCACCCGATGGGATATTCACAGATTGAGGCTTCAGTTGAGCCATGCGAGAATACTCATCTTTAAGTTTCTGCGCCATTTGTGTGTTTGGCCCGTGTCCTGGTTTGACACAGATCACATGCCCCATGATGCGCTTTCCTGCCAGAAGAAGGTCTCCGATCAGATCGAGAGCCTTGTGGCGTGCAAATTCGTTGGTGAAGCGCATAGGTTCCTTACTCATGACTTCCTCTCCACGGATGATCACGGCGTTTTCGACGGATCCTCCCTTGATAAGGCCCTTGTCGAGAAGCGGCTTCACATCTTCGTAATAGACGAAGGTTCTAGCAGGAGCGATTTCTTTTTCGTAGATCTCAGGGGTGACTTCTGAGGAAAAATACTGAGTAAAGCGGCCTTCTGGGCCAATATTCGTCACCGAAACCTTAAAGGTTTTATCCGGGACAATAGTGATGAGTGAGCCACCTTTGGTCTCCATGTGGATAGGTTCACGGATTTCCCACACTTTACGTGGCGCAGATTGAGCTTCGAGACCTGCCTGTTTGATCATTTCCACATAGGGAGCAGATGAGCCATCGGCGATCGGAGGTTCGTTGGCATCCATCTCGATCAATGCATTATCGACTCCCATACCTGTGAGGGCGGAAAGAATATGCTCTACAGTGTGGACTTTTACAGAACCGTCAGCAAGCGTAGTGGCACGCTCCACAGTCTGCACTTTACTGACATCAGCATCGATAAAAGGCTGATCAGGGAGGTCGACGCGTCTAAATTTAAACCCGTGGTCTTCTGGAGCTGGTTTAATAGTCAGAGTAACCTTGTTACCCGTGTGTAAAGAGGTTCCCTCAAGCGTAGCTTGCTTGGCGAGGGTTTGCTGCATGTCTGTTGCCATGTAATGTTTGTTTGCTAATCCTTAAAGAGATGCAAGAAAATTGTCATTTTGATCGCTTTTGGGAGAAGCTTTATTTGTAATTCAGTGTTTTCCTGAAAAATCAAGATATGAGGATTTTTATTGAAAACACGTTCTTATTTTCATATGTGAGAATAATGGCTAAGTGCTTTATTTTTATTTTGTTAACGTGTTGCCTAGCGCTTGGAGGAGGGCTTCCTAATGTGGCTAAGCATCCATGGTTTAAGACCTATAATGGGTTCTCACTCCGCAAAGCTGATGTGAAGCTTACTACGGAAGGTGAGGTGATCGTCTATCCGATGGTAGAGGAGAAGAGAGTGGCTGAGTCGAAGGCAATAGTAGTTTCTGTATGGATAGAGTTTAAAGCAAAAGGCTCGGACTCGTGGAGTAAGAAAACGATCCGCAAGGACGGGTTTGAAACTCTTGAACCTGCTGAGGCACCACGAGAAAAAGTAGAGATCGTAGGGACGGTGACGGGTGATGTGCAGTATAAGTTACGTCTAGAGCATGATAGAAAAGGGGTGAATATTTTTACTGAATTTGTAGAAATGCCAGATTACTCAAAAGGGCAATATAAGCTGACTCTAGTAGCGAAATGTCCTGATCTTTATAGTATTTCGACAAGTGAAAAACCACGAACGGTCTCTTCAAAAACACGTGGAGATGCGCTGATTTTAATCCCTGTGCATGATGACGACATGAGAAAAAAGCGCTATAAGTTAAACAGCAAAGTAGATCTCAGCCCCTATGAAAAAGCAGGCATACAATCGATCGCGCTAAAGGCAAGCCGCTACGGCGAGAATGATCTGCTATGGAAACTTGTCGACCCTCAGAAAGGGACCTTAACACTTACGCCGAAGAATGCCTATGCTGGACTGCACAAAGGCTTTGAGGTGAAGACAACCTTGGTGGATCAAACTGGGGAGCTTCAAAGCAAAGGCCTACGCGTGGAAGTAGACTAAATATTTTATAAGAAATGACCTCAAGAGAAGCTTACATCATACTGAATATGCTCCCACGCATTGGACCTGTGAGGGTGCGTAAACTCATTGATTTTCTAGGTAGTGCAGAAGGGGTGTTGAAAGCCTCAATGGATCAACTGATGCGTGTGGACGGAGTAGGCCCTCAGCTTGCGGAGGGGATTAAGGGCTGGGAAGAGAGTGTAGATTTGAGTCAAGAAGTAGCTGAGGCAAAGAGCCGAGGGATAAAAATACTAGCTCAGACGGATGCGGACTTTCCTAAACCATTACTGGAAATGTATGACACTCCCTTGGTGCTCTATGTGTGGGGTGAATTAAGTTCTGTAGATGACAAAGGGATCGCGATGGTTGGCTCTCGGAATTACACACATTACGGACAGCAGTGTGCGAGACGGCTTTCTTTTCAGTTGGCAAATCGCGGAGTCACAGTCCTGTCCGGACTGGCGAGAGGGATAGATACCTTTGCACATGAAGGGGCGATCGCTGCCGGAGGGCGCACGATCGCTGTGCTGGGCTCAGGACTAGCTCAGATCTATCCGCCGGAGAACATGGAACTGGCGCAGAAAATTGCCGATGGGAATGGGGCTGCAGTTTCTGAATTCCCTCTTTCGATGAAACCTAACAAGACTACTTTTCCGATGCGGAACAGGATCGTAGCAGGTTGGTCGAACGGAGTACTAGTTGTAGAGAGTCCCGTGTGGTCAGGAAGTCAAATAACCGCTAACTTGGCAAATGAAATGGGGAAGCAAGTGTATGCGATCCCTGGTCAGATCGACTCACCCAGCTCTGCGGGCTGCCACGCATTGATTCGCAATGGAGCTACCTTGGTGAGTTCAGCAGAAGATATATTAGCAGACATTGAGATGCTGCCCTTGAGCACAGATCCACCGGAAAAAAAACGGGAGACAAGCCCTGCTTTTTTAGCACTTTCAGACAAGGAGCAGAAGATATTCGACTGCCTCTCTTCCTCGCCCGTCCTGATTGATACCTTGATGGAGCAGACGGGGTATGCCCTGCCTGAGCTAAGTGTGTTACTGATACAAATGGAGTTAAAAAAGCTACTTGAGCAGCTTCCTGGGCAGAGATATGTCCGCAGGTCGCTGGTATAGCCTTGCTGATTACGTATTTTGTCGTTGTTTAGCATCTGGATCAGGGTAGGTTTACCCCACTCCTCAAAAACTTACACAGAACAAACTATGGGACTATTATTAGGTGTTAATATTGATCATGTAGCCACGCTACGACAAGCACGCTACGCGCTCAATCCGTATACATTTGCAGCAGAACCTTCACCTGTAGACGCGGCTTTTGATGCCGTAGCAGGTGGTGCAGATTCGATCACTGTTCACGTGCGGGGTGATCGCCGCCACATGCAGGAGGAAGATGTCTTTGCCATCAAAGAAGCAGTGGACATTCCTCTGAATCTTGAAATGGGGAACACACCAGAGATGTTAGAGATGGCGCTCAGGCTACAGCCTGCCTTTGTCTGCATGGTACCTGAAACAAGGGAAGAGGTGACCACCGAGGGTGGACTTGATGTGCATGGACTGTATGTAGCTGTGGAACCTACTTTAAAAGCCTTACAGAACGCGGGGATTAAAGTGAGTATGTTTATTGACCCAGACCTTGAGCAGGTAGAGGCATCCGCTAAGATGGGTGCTGATATGATTGAGCTGCATACCGGTTGCTTTGCGAATACGGAAGACCCCGCCCAGCGTGCTATCGAGGTGGAGCGGTTAACCCAAGCCGCCCAACGGGGGAAAGAATGCGGGATTCAAGTAAATGCCGGGCATGGAATCAACTACACAAATATAGAGGATCTCCATGTGGTGCCTCACCTTGTGGAGCTTAATATCGGCCACACGATTGTAGCACGCTCAACACGTGTGGGGATGAAGCAAGCGGTCGCTGAAATGCGTAGTGAGATGGAGAAATTTCCCTACTAAAATGAATTCTATGCACTTATTCGGGATTGGAATTGATGTGGTGGAGACTGCACGTGTGCAAAGTTCGATTGATGAGTTTGGAGAGAAATTTTTAAACCGTATCTTTACCGAAGCGGAACGGGAATATTGTGAAAAACACAAGAAGAGTATCCTGCATTTTGCCGCTCGTTTCGCAGCCAAGGAAGCAGTGGCGAAAGCACTCGGAACCGGGATAGGGAAAGAGATGGCGTTTAAGGAAATTCAAGTAGAGAAAAAAGCTAGCGGAGAGCCTACGATCCTCCTTACTGGAAATGCTAAAGCCTTCGCCGAAAAAAATAACATTAACCTCATCAAGGTGAGCATCAGCCACGCAGAGCACTACGCTGCAGCAAATGCAGTGGTGATGCAAAATAGCTAATCGTGTTATGAAGATTCTCATCTGCTCCGGGTTCCCATTAGATTGGCAGAAGGGGAATAGCGTGACGGCGAAGCGACTAGAGAAATTATTCACAAACCACGGACTAGAGTCCAGAGCTGTGCACACGCAGCGTGCCGAGCAGGCAGATGCTCTGATCGCCTTAAATGGCATCAAGACCGCCAATACGATTCTCCAATTTCACCAAGATTTCCCCAATTCTGCGATTCATGTGGTACTCACGGGGACAGATATCCATAGGGAGATCCATGTGCAGGAAGCATTGGCCGAGCAGGTCTTCAAGGCCGCGTCCTCACTCGTAGTCGCACACCCCGAATGCATCCACGAGCTCCCACAACAGTGGCGCGGAAAAGTCAGAGTCATTTACCCAAGTGTAGAGCTGCCTAAGGGACTGAAAGCTAAGTGCTTTGATACCCCAGCATTCACGTGCTTGGGCCATTTAAGAGAAGTGAAAAACTCTCACCAAATGTGGCGCGCACTGCAGCTCATTCCAGATGCACAGCTACAAGGGTTTCTACTAGGTGCAGCATTAGAGAAATCAGATGAAGCTATAGCAATGCAGCATCAAGAGAAGGACGCACGGTATCAGTGGCTTTCTGATTTAGGCCGTGCAGAGGCGCTGGAGTATATGATGGGCTCTGTAGCGACGTTGAATACTTCGCTGTTAGAGGGTGGGGCGAACTCTGTGGTAGAGGCGATTGTGCTAGGTGTCCCAGTATTGGCATCTAACATCGACGGGAATAGAGGCTTGTTAGGAGAGGACTACGCGGGCTTATACCCTCTGGAAGACGACGAGGCATTGTCTGTATTAATAGAAAAAATCATATATGATGAAGCTTTTCGAGATAGCCTCAAAGCTCAGTTGGAGGAACGCTCATCCTTATTTACAGCACAGCGAGAGCTTTCCTCATGGATCAAGGTTGTAAATGAATTTACCTGTTAGAAATAAAAAATAGATTTTAATTATTTACGGATTTTTAAAATAGGTTACCTTTAGGAGTATGAAAAAACCTATTAAATATGCATTTTTGTTGGCTCTTCCTTTAGCATTAGTATCTTGTGATGGAGGAGGTGGTAGTGGATCTGATAGTGCTTCTATACAAACTGACGGACCACCGAGTAATGAAAATGCTGCATCAGGCCAGAATGACTCAAATGACTTGGCTTTCACACTTGCGGGAGCAGACGAAGCTTTGGAATCCACTTATGAGGCTGAGATCATCGCATTAATTAACGAAGCTCGTAGTAGCTTAGGACTACCTACCGCAACATTGATCGAAGATGAAGCACTCAGTGAATTGGCCAGAGGCCATAGTGCGTTCCTAGAAACAGGAGAAACGAATCCTACTCAAATCATTGTTAACCATGTAAACTTCCAAGAGCGTGCGGATTCAGCATTTGCCCTTGAATATACTTTTTATGCAGAGAATGTGGCCGGAGTAAGAGGGTATGCAGAAGATGAAGTGGCAGAGCAGATCGTTGAAGGCTGGCTTAATTCCCCATCTCACTTTGAAGCGATCCAAGATAACTTCACCAATACAGGAGTAGGCGTGTCAGTAGATACAGTGAGCGGAATTATCTACGCCACACAACTCTTTACACGCTAAATGCGGGACATAGATTTTTGTAGCTTAGAAATAGATTAATCCTATTTTAAGACGGTTTATTTTTTAAAAGGTAGCATCTAAGGGTGCTGCCTTTTTTATTGCCACTTAAGATCACCACCACCTGAAAATAGAAGATTCTTACGATTCATCTTGGGGGGACTCTTTATCCTTGGAAGGAGAGGGGGAAAAAGATACTCAGTATGAGAATACACTCTCACTGTAAAATAGATAATAAAATGGCCAATAGAAATTCATCCTCACCCACTTCCTCGCTTCTACTTCTTTACGTAAAGCTCGTCGTGTTAGGCCACATAGTGTTAGGCGTTAGTCTAAGTGGGGTAGAGCGACCTAATGTGATCATGATCATGAGTGATGACCAAGGCTGGGGAGATATAGGCTTCAATGGGAATAAAGAGATCATTACCCCACATTTAGATGCGATGGCAGCAAATGGAGTGAAATTTAACCGCTT
>JALZVA010000181.1 GCA_023301335.1 Akkermansiaceae bacterium | reverse complement strand
ATTCTTACGTACTTCATTCCGTAAACTATCTCCATCACTCAAGAGCGCATCATAGGCGGTCACCACTTCTGAGGCTTTCACCGTGATCGCTATCGCTGGAGACTCTGCTACGGCATAGGCTTGAGTCTTTGGATTAAAATACGGAACCCGTATCGGGGGGACTGCCGTCACATCTTGAGACAGTGGCCGTAGCGTGTAGATATACGTTTTCTCCCCATCCTGCGTTTTCCCACGAGGAGCTCGTGCTGGAAATGAAAACTGTCTCTTAAAGGCTAAATGCGCACTCAGATCTGCTAGCTCAAACACTTCTGGGTGGGCGTAATTCTGAATGGTCACCGTCAGCGTGATCGGCTCCCCTACACGCACGACCTTCTGGTTGACTGAGGCACGCACCTCACACGCTCCCACGCAGCCATAAAAATCAGTCGGCTTTCCTGTATCAGGTAAGGGTAAAATATTGAGATTGCCAGATTCCGACTCTGTATAAAATCGCTTCGCTGAAGTATCGGTAGCCGCTCCGAAGAAATTGTTATTAAAATAACTTGGGTAAGTAGCCCGCCATTTCGTGTTCTCAGTAGGCCCCGTGTAGGATGTCAGTAGCGTAGGTGTGTCTAGCGTGTATTTACCCGCCTGCTTAGGCAGCATCACACGGGAAAAATGCACACTATTCAACCTCTTCTTTTCTTCTAACAAGACTCTGTAACGCCCAATCATCCGCGTATTCCCCACTGGCAAACCAATCGCTGACTTATCACTCTGCGCAATTTTATTGTGCCTTTGCATCGATTTGAAAGCTGGGTTCGACAGCAAGGGCAATTGCATAGAGACCGCACTAAAGTTATTTAAATTCAATGGAGTTACCCATGTATAGTCTACTAAGAATGGCTCTCCCACATATATATTACGGTCTGGCAATGTTCTAAAAAACTGCATTCCGGGGAAATTTTCTAATTTTTTAGCCTCAATATAGTCTTCCTCTTCTGTCGTCACATAGGCACTCCCTACTTTCGCCGTGATGACCGGCAGTCCGATAGATCCCGTCTGGAGTGGCACCATCTGGTACTTCACCGACACCACTGTGACCCCATCTTTTTCTACCTTTGTCTGCCCGAGTAGCTGCACGGCAAGCACACTACTCTGTTCGACCTCATCTAATTCCACCACGTCCTGCGCATTCTCTAATCGGATGAGTAACTCATAGGTAAATGCCTCACCCACATAGAAATGATCCGTAGATTTGAGCGCATGCAGCTGCGTCTCAGTAGCTCTCTCCTGCTCCTCTGCCGTCACCTCATTTACCCCCGACCCAAACATGAGCAGTAAGATCCCCGCTAATAAACAGCGCAGGTACATCCTGATTTTTTTCTCTCTCCTCTGTACAGCTTCCATATTTTTACCAATCTTTCTCTACATTACTTTTCTTCCCCTTAGAGCCAGCGGCACTCCGCTCTCTCTGTGAAATCTCACTTTTCTTAATCACATCCTCTGGAGAATCTGTCGGTACGGGGAGAGTTATCTCATCCCGTGTGACGTTCTCCCCTTCCTGCATATTCTCTGCATCCATTTCAGATTCCTCGTTTTTCTCCTCAGTCTCACCCTCTTTCCCTTCCGACTCTTCATCCCCCTCTTGATCTTGGCTAACTTCCTCGCCCTCTTCTCCTGCCTTTTGCTGCTCCTCTGCCCTTGCTATTTTTTCATGATAGATCTTACGCAAGCCTCTCACTAATTCCAAATTAATCGCCGCCGCTCTATTCTCAGTATCATCTAACACTATTTTCTGAAGTAAGCCATGGGCTGTATCCACAGCATCCATCCCCGCATACACATCATCCTCCTGCTTGGCAAAGCGATAGTACGTACTAGCTAAGTTAAAGCTAACCTTACTCCTCAACTCTCCATCCACATTGCCTTCTAAGGCTTGCTTATAGCTCTCTATCGCCAGTTCATAGTTCTTTAAACGATACTCACAATTCGCCTTTTGGTACCACAGCTCGGCAGAGCTATCAGTAAGCAGTATCTCCTTATACAGTCTGCGTGCCTCCTCATACTTCCCCGCATCATATGCCACACGGGCAGTTTTCACATCGGATGCCTCAAGGTTCTGGGAAAATCCTACCAGACAGACGCACACCCACAGGATAAATGCATTAGCTCCCTTCCTAAAAAGGAATACAGGCAGCACTATGTTAAGCACCAGTAGGCTTAACGATAACCCAATAAACAAGGGGAATAGCTCATCATACCGGAGCACACTTTCTTCATCTAACTGCTGCCGTTTCTCATGCTTACTAAGATCGGCATAAATGACACCCAAGTCCATCTGCTTTACCCCTACTGGAATAAATACACCTCTCTCAAAACGCTTCGTCATCTCGGTCAGCTTTGCTATATTGAGTTTACTCCACACTTCCCCACCTTCGTGCATTTTATATTCTGAGAGGCCATCTTCTTCTGGAATACGAGAACCCGTTTGCGCATCTCCTATCCCTAAAACGATCATCTTTACCTGCTTCTCATTCACTAACTCTACGGCTCGTTTACTATCCGATCCCAGATCATCACCATCAGTCAAGAGGATCACATCTTTATAGCTAGATCCTTCCTCCCTTAGTAGCTTATCACACACCTTACTCAGTGCGTCTGCTATCCTAGTTCCTCCATGTGCCACACTCTCAGGCCCAGACCTAGCCAAGCTACTCAGAAAGAAATCCTTATCATGGGTAAGAGGGCACATGATCGACGAAGACCCTGCGAATACCACTAAACCTAAGCGATGATTCTCCAGTCGTTTCGCACATTGCTCTATCGCAGCCTTCGCAAAGGACAGGCGGTTCGGTTGCTGATCCTGAGCTAACATACTCTTTGACACATCTAAGACAAACACCACATCCCGTCCTTCCTTAAAGAGTTCCTTAGCTTGAGGGTTCGCCACAGGGCGCGCTAATGCAGCGATCATGCACACCACACCAAAAAATAGCATCCACTGCTCTAGCTGGCTCCTCTTTCTTGCACTCTTCACCTCACTCTGGCCAAAGCTCTGAAGATCCGCACTCTGCTTCTTCCGACGATAGATAAACAGCATCAGAAAAACCCCCGCAATAGGCAGAAGCCATAGCATCATCGGCTGCTGAAACATAAAACCATTCATGACGACACTCTCAATACTGTTGAACCTAACACTGCACGTATCAGCAACAACGCTAATGCACCAATCACAAAAATAACAAACCGCTCTTCATACTCCGTGTACCCCACTTCCCTCACTCTAGTTTTCTCTAACGCATTAATCTCGCTATACACAGATTGTAAGGAATTCAGATCATGGGCTCTACGGAATATCCCACCTGTTGATTCCGCCATTTTTTCTAACACCTCATCTGACGCCGACTGCACTTCTGGTTTTAAAAAAGTCCCTCCCTCTGTCTTCACCACCTTTGGCTCCAGCTGGTCTTGAATACTGATTGTGTAAATTTTTATCCCCCATTCCTTAGCCATTGCTGCGGCATACAAGGGCATCTGCTCACCACAATTATTTTCTCCATCCGTGAGCAGTAAAATCACCTTACTTTTCAATGCATCCTCAGTATTTTCCTGATCCTTTAAACGGGCAGCAGCTAAGGCTACGGCATCTCCATAAGCGGTTCCATCTTCATTAGGTCGAGTGTTAATGCTGATCTCATCGATCAAATACTCCACGGCATCATGACCAAGCGTCATCGGACAGATATTATCAGAATAACGGCTAAACGAAATCACCCCGATCATATCATCTGGCCGACCTCGTAGGCCCTCTCCATCCCCTTTCACAAACTCCACCATGACCTGCTTAGCCACTTCCATACGTGTCAT
>JALZVA010000180.1 GCA_023301335.1 Akkermansiaceae bacterium | reverse complement strand
ATCCTTGGAGCAGAAGTTTCCAAGAATGCTGTCACACGTATTCTTGAAAGCATCTTTTCCCAAGGTAAGGACATCACAATTTCCAAGTATAATCTCTGCCAACTGCATGATATTAACGACTCTCAGTTCGACATTATTCTTAGTTACCTAATGACGGAGGGCTACATCACCGCAAATGATACCTCTTGGCGCTACTATCAGGTAAGTCGCCTGCGTTACACTACCCACGATTACGGTAGGAGTAAGCAAAACCTCGTCAGTGCAATAAACGACCACTGGGGTAGAATTGATTCCACCAACGCAGAGGAGACCTTTGGGGTCTCACGCTCTAGGCTCATTAACATCATTGAAGAAATGAGGGATGTCGGCGATGTCGCCGTAAAAACCACTGGTATCCTCAGCCATTTCATTCTGAAGAAAGAGCTAGCCAAGACAGATGAACTCGCGCAGGAGATTCTTAAAAATTTCCAATCCCAAAAGGAAAGCTCAGTGAAGCGTGTTGACGCGGTGATTTCCGCAGCAACAACACGCAGCTGTATCCCAGTCCGCTTAATTAAATACTTTGGTGAATCACTCTCTACAAGCTGTGGGAAATGCTCTAGTTGTAATGGCAAGAAGCGCTCCAGAAAACTCCCTTCCGGTCCTATTCCTTCTCTCACTACAGAGCAAGTAGAGATCCTGAAAAATGTCTATGAAGAGCACAAAGCCACGCTCTCTACACCTCATCGGCTCAGTAAATTTGCCTGCGGGATCATGAGCCCTGCAATTCGCCACGCACGACTTTACCAAAATGAGCATTACAGCTTCCTTAGCCATTACCCCTTTGCTGACGTCTTTACACAAGCTAAAGCGCTAATTGGCGGGTAAACTAAGAGTTGCATTCTCTACATCAGAGCATACGTAGAAGGACATATGAACGAAGTCATTCTGGGTATTGATCTTGGCACCTCAAATTCTGCGGTAGGCGTAGTGGATTCTGGCTTCCCTATTCTCTTAGCCGATAGCTCTAATGCACGTATCACCCCGAGTGCTGTGTGGTATGGGGAAAATGGGGAAAAAGAAATTGGGGTCAAGGCTCTACGCAGACTCGCTACACAGCCAGCTAGTGTGGTCTCCAGTGCAAAACGCCTGATCGGGCAGAGCACGCACACCGCTCCAGAATTCCACCTCCCTATACGCGAAGGTGTAGATGGACTTAACATTGTTACCACTCATAAAGACGTCAGCCCTATTCAGGTAAGTGCAGATATCTTAAGCCATCTCAAGGAGGTGGCAGAATTCAGGCTGGAACATCCTGTTAGCAAAGCTGTCATCACTGTCCCTGCTTACTTTAACGATAACCAAAGAGCTGCTACAAAACAAGCTGCTGAACTAGCGGGACTCAGTGTGGAGCGTATTCTCTCTGAGCCTACAGCAGCGACCCTTGCCTTTGGCTTGGATAAACTTGAGGAGCAGTCAAAGGTGATCGTCTACGACCTTGGTGGAGGCACTTTTGATGTGTCCCTTCTGGAAATGAATCAGGGGCTCTTCCAAGTGATCGCAACCTCTGGTGACACTCATCTTGGCGGAGATGATTTTGACCAGCTCTTAGCTACATCTATCTGGACGAGTCACAGTGACGAGCCTTTTGAATCACAGACGATCGAATTACGCCGTAGAGTTCTCGACGAAGCAAAAAAATGTAAAGAAGCGCTCTCAGAGTCGGAGACTCATCAAGTAGCTATTCCTTTCATAGAAACAGACAAGCATCTGTCCGTTGATATAAGCCGTGCTGATTTTGAAAATCAAATCCAGCAGCTCATCCAGAAGACTCTCATCCATTGTAAGCAAGTCTTACTCGATGGAGAAATCAAAGACTCGGCCTCAGAGGTCAGCACGGTCGTCCTCGTAGGAGGAAGCTCGCGTATTCCCTCAGTCAGATTAGCTGTAGAGCAATTTTTTGGGATCTGTCCCAATCTCTCACAGCATCCAGACGAGGCAATTGCTCTAGGAGCGATCATTCAAGGAGGTATTATCAGTGGTGCCTTATCCAACATGGTATTGCTGGATGTCACCCCTCTTTCTTTAGGTATTGAAACTTATGGAGGCTTAATGAATGTCATCATCCCGAGAAATTCTACTATCCCCTGTAAGGCTGGTGAAATGTTTACCAATGCTACCGACTCCCAAAGCTCGATGCGGGTGCGCATCCTTCAAGGAGAGCGGGAAATGGCCAAAGACAACTGGGACCTCGGCCATGTCACCGTGCCCTTCCAATCCGTCTCGAAAGGACAAGCGCGCGTTGGAGTCCAATTCAGTATTGATGAAAACGGAATCTTAAATGTGCTGACGAGAGACACCGTGACAAACTCTGACACGATCCTGGAAATCACCTCTTCTGCAGTTGATGTAAACGATGCTAAGGTTGAGCAAATGGTTTCAGAATCCATCGAACACGCCTTTGAAGATATGGCTGAACGTGTCTTCACTGAAGCTAAACTAAAGGCTGATGAGCTGCTTCCCGCTGTTGAAGAAGCCCTCATCCAATTAGGAGATCAACTCGATGCCAAAAATCAAGAATCCATTGCTCAAGCTAAGCACAATGTGCAGCTACACCTTAACTCCAAAGATGCCAACCAGCTTAAAGCAGCTGTTCAAGAACTCGATAAGGCAACTGAAAGTTTAGCTACGATTATTGTGGAAAAAGCGATGGAAGAAGCGCTGATGAAAAAGCTCACAGATTGAGGGTTGTCACTTTCTCATTTTTTTTTACTATCAAAGATATGCAGAATAGCTCAACAGAGCCTACACAAGGAACCTACCTATGCCGATCCTGCCAGAAATTTTTCACTTCTGACATTCAGCTATCGGTTGAATGTCCTCATTGTAAATCAAAGCAACTCCACCTTGAGAGCTGGGATCTTATTAAAAAGAAAAGAGAGCGGTTCCTCAACTTCAGCACAGCAAAAACTGTAGAATATGGCATAATCAATACAAGTGGGCACGATGCTAAACTAAATATAATTGAGAATAAAAAAGCTAAACGTAGAATCATGATGATCCTCATCGGGTTCATTTGGTTAGCTGGCATTGGTATACTCGCATATAAATCTTCTACCAAAGAAACGATAAATGCGCATAATTCGACTCAATCTCCTGCACTAGAAAAGTTCCAACAAAATCAACAGCAGATTTTAGCTCAAGCATTTCCAGTAATCCAAACGTTTTTTTCGTTAGAAAAAGCAGAAAACAAATCTCATCTAACCCACCTAACTAGTGAAGATCAGCTCTACTCTGATTTTAATAATCCCACTACTGATTACCTTAAGGGTATTTCTCACGTCCAAGCCGTTCAAGATAAAGGATCTTTTTGTGAATTTCTCATTATTCGTAAACAAGGTAATCCCTTCGAGGTAATCATGGCAAGACAAGAAGACTCATGGCTGATCGACTGGGAGCATTTCTCTAATGCATCCTCGATGCCATTTCGAGAATTTCTTACAAAAAAGCCCACTGAGGCACAAACCTTCCGCCTTTATTTCACAGTCGATTCCGTTGCTGATAGCCAAGAGCTTACATTTATTGAAGCTCAGCCGAACAATAATTTGTTTTCACCTAATCAGGCTAAACATCTCCGTATTAAATTCACTTCCGACCACCCTCTGCGTGCACACATCGATAACCTTATTAGTCATAGCAAGGATTTCAAAAACTACAACAACTCCAGCCTTGAAGTCCACCAACAGTCACTCACTGGCCTCATTGACCCAAAAGGTTACTACCGTGTGAACATCACTTTAAAATACACAAACAAAGACGGCAGGTTACGTCCAGAGGTCCTCTCCATCAATGCTGCTCATTGGTTAGGTTCTCACTGGAAAGACACATTTAGCCCGGCTCAGAAACTCACTCGCCGAGCACCTTAACCACCCGGTTTTGTTCGATGTTCCCCAAAGTATTTTTCACTTCGGTATTTCAACCAAACTCTTAATACCTGAGGTACTTGTTCTTTCTGAACTGGGCTAAGCTTTTCATACTCTAATAAAGCTCTATCCCGCTCTCTTCTACACGCTTTATTACGGTGTGCATCCCAGTGACTTCGAGCAAGTCGGATACGACGATTTACTTCTTTGAGCTGCGCTTTCCCCGCAAGAGGCTTAGTTTTATTTTTCTTAGCAGGCATTGCGGCTTTACTTACAAATAAAAAAAGAGAAGAGGTAAACTCCCCTTCTCTCGTTAAAATAATATCTCTGAAACTCAGAGAACTCTAATTAGCTACCTCAGCCGCCACCGCCACCGCTCTCGTCTCCACAACCGCCACCACAGCAACCGCTTTCAGAGGCAGCTATATCTTCATCAGTAGGAACTCTACCCAATTCTAGTGACATTCCCACATAGCGACTAATTGCAGATTGCATCAATTGAAGTTCGTCTTGTGCTCCCATGAAATCCATAACTAATGTATTTTTTTCCATTTCAGTCCTCACATCTTTGAATGCCGCGATCTCAGTTTCCCCAAGTTCTACTCCTGAATGCTGCTTTTGTCTCAACTCCTCACTTCTCTCGTGCACAGTCTGATAAAGCAAGCGAGCTTCATCATTATTTAAAAATGCTTCAACTGTTCCGATGAGTGTTTTGTACTCAGCATCCTCAACGATGAGCTGACAAAGCTCCTTAGTTTTCTCCATTACTGGTGAATTGTCTGAAATCATGGACATGCAAGCTCAATACAGCTGAATTCTCTTATTAGCAACTGAGTAATCTAGTTTTTTTACTCAACTACGTAGAAAAACATCGTATTTCCACGCAGTGTTTGAGGAGGGCTCCACGCTCTTTCTACAGGATTTCCACCTCAAACACAGCGCGCCTTTATCTCGTTTTCTTCCTACTCTTCTTCGGCTTCTTCAGGAGCCACCCCTAAGAGCAATTCTTTCGCCCACTCTTTTACTTTAGCATGCTCTGAGTGCTCTGTTATATGCTCCAACATCTGAGCTGCACTATGCCTATTGTCTCCACTGTTAAAACAGTCCATATGCATCTCCCAAACCAATTCAGGGCGCTTTTCTTCTAAGAACTTCACCATTGCTTTAGTTTCTCTTTCACGGCCACTGCTACGTAAGCCTTTCTTATTCTCACTATCCTTGGCGATGATTGCCATCTCTTCATATGCAAGCCTCTTTTCCCAAAGATTTCTGAGCCCTTCAACATCTCCCTCTTCGCGATAGTAAGGTAAAATGAACTCATCATACAGAGCATTTAACTCCAATGGGTTTTTTGGCCATCCCTTAATCTTCAACTCACTTAAGCCTAGAAATTTACTGACTTCACTCTGTAGCAAATCAACATCAACATACGTTTTCTTTTTAGGCTTCTCTTCACTTTCTTCATCCAAACCCTCCGTTTTTTCCTTCTCTGTTCCTTCCTTTTCTGGTAAGATATCTTCTAATTTTGTATAAAAATCATCCAGGTAAGTAAGTAACTCTTCCTGAAAATCATACTTAATATCTATATCTCCTTCAGAATTAAAAGCCTTAATACTGAGCATCAACCAACGTAACTTGAAGTTCATCCAGCCACGGTACCGTAACCTAGAAAATTCTGATCTTTTTTTATTTTTCCATGACAAAAAGTCAGTTGATTTTTTGTCTTTATCTATAAAATTGACTTGTTTGACGGCCTCATAAAATAAAGCCATTGCTGTTACATCTTTTTGTGTAGCTATCTCAAGCTTTTCGTAGACTTCTAAAGAGTGCTTAACCTGCTCTCTCCTTGCTTCAGATAGTAGCTCTTTCAAGGTGTCTACAACATGATTTTTTTCCTCAGGTTTAAGAGGCTCAGCCTGAAGCGGCAAGGTAACCAAACCTATTAGTGATATAAGTAACAATTTCATTCCCTAATAGTTCCTAATTCCTGAGTTTTGTCGATTCAATTTCTCTAACCCTGTAAAATCAAGCCTATAATTTTTTGAGTGGTATATTCAACACCCTCACTACCCTCACTACCCACCGAGAATATCTCTCATATCGGAGAAAAAATCATCCACTTCTTCATCTGAGGACTCTGCTCCCATCACGTCTTCATAATCGATATTTACCAAAAACTTATCGTCCAGTTCTTTAATAAACATACTAGGGTCACAAGAATGCTTCTCCTTATACTTTTGTCTGAAAGCACAGTAAGAAAGAGTCATACGCTCTTTAGCCCTTGTGATGCCCACATAGAGCAAACGCCTTTCTTCATCCACGGTTCCTTCTGAAACACTCCTTTGGTGAGGTAAGATATTTTGTTCTAATCCGACTAGGTAAACGAGGGGAAACTCTAGACCTTTTGAAGCGTGTAAGGTGATTAGACATACACCCTTTTGGTTTTCAATATCGTCATCCTTATCATTTGTTAAAGCTGCCGCATCTAGAAATTTTTGTAGATCCTTTTTTCTATCCGAAGCATCTTTGAGAGCTTCAACCACGTCGTGGATACTCTCCGCCCTTTGTGTTTGTTCATTCTCTGTCTTACAACCACGATTCACCCAGTCATGAAATTCTATTTCCTTGAGAAACTCCCAAAAGACAACTCCCATGTTTTCACCTGTGGTGATCATCCTTTCCTTATACAAAGTAATCAACTCTCGGAACGCATCTACAGCCTTTTTCGTCTTGGTTCCTAACTGATCTAATATTTCAATATCTCCCATTGCCTGCCAGACACTCAAATCTTTTTCCCGGCTCCAATCGGTTAATAACATCGCCGTCTTAGCTCCTATTCCTCTAGGTGGAGCATTCAGGACTCGCAGCAAAGACACATCCGAATCTAGATTACAAAAAAGCATCAAATAGGCCATCAGATCCTGTACTTCTCTACGATCATAAAAACTCTGAGCACCTACCATTCGGTAAGGGATTTTCAATGCTCGCAGTGCCTCTTCAATAGATTTGCTCTGCATATTTGTTCGAAACAAGATTGCAAATTCTTCCCATTCACGTTTTTCCTTATGATTTATTTCGTGAATTTCCTCGCAGATGAATTGAGCTTCCTCTTCGTTACCCGGCATGGAAATAAGGCGCATTTCATGTCCACCCTGAATCGTGTGTTTCAGTTGCTTTTCTCGTCTCCCTATATTTTTCTTAATCAATGAATTAGCGGTATGAATCACCGCCTCAGAAGATCGGTAGTTCATTTCTAACAAAATAATTTTAGGGTTAGGAAAAAACTTCTCAAACTCTAGAATATTAGCAGACTCTGCACCACGCCAACCGTAGATACTCTGGTCATCATCACCTACTACACACACATTATAGGGAGGCCCTACCAGCTTTTGTAAAAGTCGCATTTGCAGGCCGTTGGTATCTTGAAACTCGTCTACGGTTACATACTTATACTTTACACGTAGCTGATCTCTCACATCTTTATGCTCACGTAGGAGCTTTTCAGCTAGAATAAGAAGGTCATCGAAATCAACTGCGTTTTGGGCCCTCAGTTCCTCTTTGTATGCTTGAGCAATACTTGCTACTAAATCATCTTGTATATCATCAATTGATCCACCCGTATTCTTACACTTCGAAATTTGGCTAAGAATTTCAGCGGGTTTGACTTTTTCCACTCCTCCACCTTTTCTCACTATGAGCTGGCGAATGAGTCCAGTTTGATCAGATCCTGTGTAAATTGAGAAATTTTTCTTATACCCAAGTTTTTCTATCCCCTCTCTTAGAATCCTCACACACAGTGAATGAAATGTGCAGATTGTCATCAGCTCCCCAGCTTCACGCGTCACCATATCAATGGCTCTCTCCCGCATCTCTACAGCAGATTTATTAGTAAAGGTAACAGCTAATATACTGGAAGGATCTATCCCCGACTGCACCATTTGTGCGATCCTACATGTCACCGTCCGGGTCTTACCTGTCCCCGCTCCTGCTAAAATTAAAACGGGTCCGTCAAGAGTCTCCACCGCCTCTCTCTGGCCGGCATTGAGTGAACCGATATCAAAGGCCATTTTCTAATCAACGTATTTTTGAGCAATAGGAATCCTCCTACCTCTTCCAAAAGCAGGTGAAGTAACACGAAGGACTGGCGGGGACTGCTGACGTTTCCACTCGTTCAAGTCGATCCGTCTTTGAACAAACCTAACATCCCGTTCTGATAACCCAAAATCTTCGATAATTTCTTGTGTCGAAAGACCATACGTCACGTAATATTCCATGATCGTATCAATATCTTTCCATTCTGGTAATAGCTCTGTATCTGTATCACCGCTGATTAATTCAGGGCTGATGTTTTTTTCAATAATTTGCTTAGGAATCACTTCTTCTTCAGTATTTAGCCAATCACAAAGTTGGCATGCTAATTTTTTAGGCACATCGCCTAGGACAGAAAGGCCTAAACAACTATCCCCGTAAACTGTGTAATTACCTATAAACATATCCGTCTTATTCACTGTTCCTAGTGGTAAATAGCCATGCTTGTTTGCAGCAGCCATGAGATACATCCCTCGAATTCGAGACTGAATATTTTCTTCCGTTTCATCAGGATCTAGTCCTTCTAATACAGGCTCAAGAGCTTCTAGGATACTTTCATAAACACCATCAACCGGAATCAATTCACATTTAACTCCTAAATTTTCTGCCAGCTTAAGTGAATCTTCAGAAGCTTCTGGTACATCATTTTTACTCGGCATCGTGTAAGTAACGACATTCTCTGCTCCAAGGGCTCTCACCGCCAACACAGTTGTTAGCGAAGAACCTATACCCCCGCTTAAGGCTATCGCAGCTTTTTCAAAACCTAGCTTATTTGCGTAATCCTGAATCCCTAAGACTAGTGCTTCGTAAACATGCTCAATACTCTTTCCTCTAATAAAAGGAGCCTCTGTCCCATCTAAGGTCACATCACAGACTTTAATGGCTTCTTTAAACCCTGGAAAATCACACAAAGCATTTCCCATATTATCAAGCATCATTGAATGTCCATCAAAGACAAACTGATCGTTACCACCAACTGCATTACAGTAGACAATCGGTAAACCGGTCCCACATGAAACCACTTCTAACAAATTTGCTTTAAACTGAGGCTTTCCAATTTGGAACGGTGAAGCACTCATATTGATAATAACTTGCGCCCTTTTATCCTTAAGCTCCTGCACAGGGTCCCTGTCGTAAAGGGGACGTGCAATAAGCTCATCACACCATACATCTTCACAAATGGTAACCCCTAATTTGTGTCCACGATACCTCAACGGTTCACAAGACTCACTCGGCTCAAAATAGTTATGTTCATCATAAACATCATAGGTGGGCAACAGAGTCTTATATACTGTTCCTATGATTGCCCCATGTTCTATGAGAGACGCCGCATTTCTATAAGGTCGGCCAACTTTCTCAGATTTTTCATAAACGTGATTATCCACGTAGCCCACTAATAAACCTACCTCTCCTACCTCTCCTATAATATAATCAAGAGCTCTCAGGCAGCGCTCAATAAATTTTTTCTTTAGAACAAGGTCACCCGCAGGGTACCCAACTAGTGACAACTCAGGAGTGACTACAAGGTCAGCCCCTTTATCCACACAGGCACGGTAAGCGGTCAAGATACGTTTAGCGTTTCCTTTGAAATCACCAACCGTGGGGTTTATTTGTGCTATTCCTATGTTCATTTACCAAAGTCCAAATTTTGCGTAGCTAAATGCATAACAGCCCATAAGTAAATTTGCAACCCCATGCATGAGAATACAGGCAAATAAACTACGAGTCTTCACTGCTACAAAATACATGATCGATCCAAAAAAGAATGCTCCCAACCAATCTACAGGCCCGTGCACAGACATAAAGGCCAGAGTAACAACCACATAGCTACGCCAATGCACTTGGCCAAATGGAAGTTTCCAGTAATTGCCGTCCGGTTTGACAATAAAACGAACAAGGAAACCTCGCCAAAAAATTTCTTCTACTAAGGCGACCACTATTACAGCCCTAACAAACCTACAAAAAATAGTCAGCCCATACGCCACAGGAGAGTCCTTAAAAATAGCGGCGTCAAACCCCTCAGAGCGTTCAGCTAGGCCCACGTATTTATACCAACTGGGATCATCCAACCCTTCTTTTTGTAGCGCCAATACTGTGTATAAATGCGTAGGAAGAATCCAGATGATAATCCCTACTACACCAGCTACAGTACCTAATGCCCAGCCCCTTTTCCAGTTCCATTCATAGCACTTCCTCCAGTAGATAATCATCGGCAGGCAAAACAATACCTGAAGCCCCATCATTAGGTATTCTGGCCTTCTTCTAAACCATGACTGACTCTCATTATCTAAGCGAATCCCAAATGGTTCCAAAAACTGCATGATTAATGCAATCCCCATGAAGGTAAAAAACGGAGCGATGTGTGCCCAGTTTCTCTGCTCATTGGTAATCATTTAGCTTAGTGATTTTAGAAATGTTTCAATTCTATCAAGAGCGGTTCGAATCTCCTCTATACTTGTCGCATAGCAACATCTCAGAAAGCCTTCTCCACTTTGACCAAATGCACTCCCAGGAACTGCCGCCACATCCGTTGCTTCTAATAACTGAGTGGCAAATTCCATACTCGTTAAGCCAAATTTACGAATATCAGGGAACACGTAAAATGCACCTCCAGGAGAATGACAGTCCATGCCCATCTCATTAAAGCGGCGCACCATCAAATCTCTTCGCTGTGCATAACTAGCCTTCATCTTAGCCACCGCAGCCGCTCCATTTTCCAATGCTTCGATCGCTGCGACTTGGCTGGTCATCGGAGCACATAGCATAGAGTACTGGTGAATTTTCATCATGGCCTCAATCAGAGGAGTAGGAGCACAGGCATAGCCTAAGCGGAAACCAGTCATCGCGAACGCCTTTGAAAACCCATGTAAGAGGATCGTTCTTTCCTTCATTCCAGGAAGTGAAGCTATCGACACATGCTCTGGATCATCGTACCTCAATTCGCTATAAATTTCATCTGAAAGAACGATCAAGTCATGCTCGATGCATAGTTTTGCAATCTCCTCCAGATCCTCCCGTGGTGCGGTTGCCCCTGTTGGGTTGGTCGGGAAGTTTAGCATGAGCACCTTTGAATGCTCCGTTATCACCTCTGCTAATTTTTCAGCTTTCAGTGCAAAGCTATCTTCCTTATGAGTCTGTACTGACACAGCTTTCCCGTGTGCCATGACAATACTAGGAGAATAAGACACGTAGCATGGCTCGTGGTAAATCACCTCATCACCAGGGTTGAGTAACGCTCTCAAGGCCAGATCGATCGCCTCAGAGACGCCAACGGTGACTAGCACCTCATTTTCAGCCTCGTATTTTACGTCAAAAAATCCTTCCACATAGCGAGAAATCGACTGCCTTAGTTGAATCAAACCAAGATTACTTGTATAGCTCGTCTGTCCTTTTTCCAGAGAGAATATAGCGGCCTCACGGATGTGCCAAGGAGTGGCAAAATCTGGCTCGCCCACCCCTAAAGAGATCACATCATCTCTCCCTTGAACGAGCTCAAAAAAATCTCGGATACCCGACCTTGGAAGCGAGGCTACCTGCTTCGATAGCTTTAATGAATAATCCATGTGGTTACGGGCTTACAGAAAGTCTACCTTCTGGCTTTTCAACACCAAATATAAAACCATTTTCCTTATAGGTCTTTAATCTAAAATGGGTGGCAGTGGAGAGCACGCCCTCTACGGTTGCCAATTTTTCTGAGACAAAGCTAGCCACCTCACGTAGAGTTTTCCCATCGACTGTCACCATCAGGTCATAGCCGCCACTAAGTAGATAGCAGGAAGATACCTGATCAAAGCGTGCAATCCGCATCGCAAGACGGTCAAATCCACCTCCACGCTCAGGGGTGAGCTTCACCTCAATGAATGCCGTGCAGGTGATATCCCCCGCTTTATCTCTATCCACTACCGCGTGATACCCTAGGATCGTGCCGTCTTTTTCCCAGGCAGCTACCTTCTCAGATACCTCAGCCTCACTCATAGAAGCCAGCTCAGCAAGTTCGGTTGTGGAGTATTTCGCATTTCCCCTTAAAATCTCAAGTAACGGTTCCTTGGTCATGGGGAAATTTCTAAGCTAATTCCCGCCCAGTGCCAAGCACTAAAAAGCCTCAGTCCTTGATGGAATGAGGCGTAAACAGGATATAGCTGACAGGAGGAGAATTGGAATCGAACTAAGCTCTCATTACCCCCTGATCTTGAGATACCAAAGGTATCGCACATTTCGTTGGTGGAGTATTGAGCTATTATCCTAATGTGATCAATTAGCTCATATCGTTACGAGGATCGCTTCCAAATATGAACGCAGCTTTTTTAGAATATCTTCTCTGCGTTGATATTTTTTAAATCTACTTGTGCAATCTCCGGATTTCATCGGCCATCTTAACAGGTGGATTACCCTCGGAGGCTCCACTTACTCCCTCGCCTAAAGAAATGATCTAGCCTTGTTCTCTCATACCATATTTCAAAATACTTTTCCTTGTAAATTGAACCCAATTAACAAGAGAACAAATCCTAGATATTTTTCCATCCTTCTAAGAAGTTAAGGCTTGAAGCTTCCTATTGGTGAACCTGTAGTGCGATACAAACCACTCCTCTCCGTCGCGGAACCCCCAAAGCTCAGCACAGGCCATGTAAAAACAACGCCAGTATACCCACCATTTTGTAGCTTGATGATTACCATAGGTCTCTACTATTAGAGGAAACAATTCATTTTTATTTAAGTCCATTCGATCTAGCCAAGCATTACTAGTACGTTGGTAATGGCTTCCATTAACTTGCCAGTGATTCTCTATCGCAAGATGGTCTTGAAAGTAGAGCAGTAGATCGTCTGAGGGCATTTGACCACCAGTGAAGAAGTATTTACTCATCCAGTCATCGTCACTCTCGATCTCATAATGGTAAGAGGTATCCTTATGAGTAAAAATATGAACAAAGAGTTTACCTTCAGGCTTTAACCATTGACTAATTCGTTCTAACAATAGTTGATAATTTTTCATATGTTCAAACATCTCTACTGAGACCACACGGTCAAATTGACTGTCACCTTCTCCACGATAATCAATCATATTTACGGTTTTGATTGTGACGTTATTAAGCCCCCTTTCAGCAAGTTGAGAGGTGATGAACTCTCGTTGACTATTCGAGTTGGAAATGGCCGTGATTATTGAATTTGGGTACTGTTTTGCCATCCATAGTGTCAAAGATCCCCAACCGCAGCCTAATTCAAGGATAGATTGACCGTCTTCCAAGCCGGCTCGTTCACATGTGAGTTCCAACATCCGGGATTCTGAAGCTTCAATATCAGAACTAGATTCACCATCAACCCAGTAGCCAGAGCTATATTTCAGGTGCGGACCAAGGCAAGCTTGAAAAAACTTGGTGGGTAACTCGTAGTGCTGCTCATTGGCCTCATCTGTGGAGATGGCAAGTGGACTAGATTTAAGATCATGAACATGATTTGTAAGTGCCGTTTGTCTTGATTCACAATTATTAGAGCGAACTTTATCTAAAGTCTTAAGAAGGCGTTTACGAATTCCAAGCCTAATCAGGGCATCAGGGATTCGATCATTTACTAGCAAGTTATTGAGAGTGGATTTCATAAAATTATAAGAATGTTGAATACGCTTTGAATACGGAACGAGAAGGTTTAATTTTTAGATTTAGGGGTTTTCTTGAACCATGGGATAAAGGAACTAGTTGTTTTCTGGTAAGCCCTGTAGGCTTCGCCTTTACTGGCGATTGATGACTTTTCTGCCGGTGGAACTCCTGTCACTTTTGTGAGTAGAAAAATCATTAAGAGTGGAGCGTGAATGCATAAATAGCCAAGTGGTGAGGCAGAACAGAAGATGTAAATTCCAATCCAGATAACTGCCTCAAAAAAGTAATTAGGATGTCGGCTGTAGTTCCATAGTCCAACTTCACAGATTTTATTACTTTTGTTCTTTTTTAAGAAATTAGACAGTTGCCTATCAGCCAGGCTTTCTCCGAGCCAGCCTATGAGAAATACAACCAACCCGATCCACTCTAAAGTTCCAAGACTAGCAGAGTTTTTCGAGGCAAAATAAAACGGCAATGAAAGCAAAAAAACTAATAGCACGTTGATCTGGAACAAAATGAAAAAGTTTCTATGAGACTGTTCTTTCCATAGTTTGCGTAACTCTCTGTAACGGTTGTCTTCAATTGGGTAAGATCGATAAATTCGTAATGCTAAGAGGGTACCTAATCTTAAGGACCAAGCAGCTGCTATCGACAACAATATCACATTCCTGGCAGTCCCGCCTTCGTTGGCTATAATAAATATACAAATTGGGATGAGCAAAGCATAGGCCCACATAGCATCGACGATACTTACATTAGAGATACGTTTTGCAACTTGCCATCCCACGATAAAGAGAGCGGCAAGAATCAGAAATGATAGTACCAGGACGTCCATTAATATCTATTAGAATGCAAGGTGGCCAAATTCAGATGTAAAAAACGTTAAAACAATTACCTAACAGGTTTTATTTTTTCATTATTAGGCTTGGTATAAATAGCTTGAACTACACTTATATTTCTCGTGGCGAATGCTGCCTCACAGTATTTGAGATAATAATTCCACTTGCGGATGAAGGTTTCACTGAACCCTTGATCACGGACGACAAGAGATTGATCATTGAAGCGCTTATACCATTCGGCAAGTGTTTTAGCGTAATCAAGCCCCATATCGTCAACTTGGAAGGTTGTCAGTTGACCAGTCTTCTTCATTACTTCGTTGAGGCGCCCTAAAGAAATCAATAGGGAGCCTGGAAAAATGTGACGTTGGATAAAATCCACACCTCGTTTGAGTTCATCATACCTACAGTCAGGAACAGTAATCATTTGAAGTGCTAACGCACCATCTGGTTTGAGGAGTTCATTACATTTTGTAAAATAGCCAGGGAGGAATTTATCTCCAACAGCTTCTAACATCTCAATCGATACGATATAGTCAAACTTACCTTTGACCTCACGGTAGTCTTGAAGTCTAAAATCAATTTTGTCTTGGAGGTCAGCGTCTTTGACCCGTTTCAGTGCATATTTAAGTTGCTCCTCTGAGATCGTAATTCCTGTAATATTGCTACCATAATGCTGAGCTGCGTGGCAGGCGAACCCTCCCCAGCCACAGCCTATCTCTAAAACTTCGTCGCCAGGCTTTAGCTGCAGCTTACGGCAAAGTGCGTCATATTTTTCATACTGTGATTGTTCCAGGTTACAGTCGTCTGATATAAAAAGACCACTAGAATAGGTCATAGACTTGTCGAGGAAGAGTTTGTAGAAATCATTGCCCAGGTCATAGTGTTCAGAAATGTTTTTTTTACTCGTTCTGATAGTGTTGGCTCTAGCAATATGGAAAAATTTATTCAGAAACTTGAGCTTATTAACAGCTTTGAGTCTGTTAGAAGAAGCCTTTGCTCCCATATTAGCATTCATGTTACGGATGAACCAAGTAATGACAGCTTGAATGTCAGGGGTGTCCCACACTTTAGCCATATAGGACTCACCCATTCCTACATTACCAAATGCTACACATTGGCGAAAGAACTCTCTATCTTCATTGAGTTGAATAGTCGCCTGAGTCGGATGATCGTTTTCTCCATAACACACCGATTCTCCAGAGCTATAGATGAGTTCGAGACCCCCTTGTTGCATTCCGGAAAAAAGCTTATGGATGGCTTTTTGCTGCCAACCGTAGTTGATAGGTTTTGATGGATTCACAGAGGTAGAGGTCATGGCTATTTTTTGGTTAGGCTATGGTGTGGGCGAAGCACGTCAGTTTGTTGCTGGGCAGTTTTTTTCTTATTGGAAATGGGCAATTTTTTGAGCCACATGACTAATGCGTGCCAATGGATAAGAAAAATAATACGAGTTGTTAATAGTGGATAACGAAAGACATAACTAAATAGCCGTATCGAAGTGAGCTTTTTTTGTTCTCCTCGGATAGTGCTAACAAGGACAATGCCCTCTTCATCAAGGTCGTTGATATTTACCGACCATTTTTTGCCTATTGGGCCAATTTGAAAGTCAAAAATGTCGTCGACATTAGAGAATGGAGAGACATAGAAATTCTTTCTCGTTTTACTACAGAACCAGCCGCGTTTATCTTTTTCCGAAATCAGGAAGAGTTTTTTCTCATGGTAAGTATTACCGACTTCAGCGACAGTGGCAATGACGTTGGCGTCCCTATCTTTTAGGTAGTAAAATGAAACTGGATTAAACTGATAGCCCAACACTCTGGGGAATGTCTGCAAGATGAAGCATGATATATTTTCAGTTTCAACCCCTTGGTTTTGTAAAAAATTGATGAGCTTATGTTTGATCGGCTCAGAGCTGGGATCTAGGTAATCAGCATCGTATATTGAATAAATATTCCAACTATTTCTGCTAAATAAAAAATGCTTCTTGTCCAATTGGTCAAGCTCATCTAGGTCGATGGACAGCATAAAGACAGCGTAGGAAAACTGTCGCTCCACGGGCTTGAGACGTTTGTGGAATATCTTGCATTGGTATAAACTGGAGTTCATTGCCAAACGTCCCTTCCTAAGATTTTTTCACAGAGGTTCACCGCAGAGAGTAGACCGTCTTCATGGAATCCATAGCGTTGCCATGCTCCACAGTAAAAGGTGTTTGTTTGGTTGAGTCCCTCATTGTGAAGCTCAGGTATCTTCGACTGGGCAGCAATGGCATTGAGATCGAAAAGTGGATGGCGGTAATAAATGGTTTTAAGAATATTTTCAGGGTCAGTCTCAGGATTTATAGAAACAAAGTATTGTTCCTTATCAGAAATGCCTTGTAGAGAATTCATCCAATAAATGGTAGAACTTTTCAAAGACTGAGCAGACTTAGTGATACGATAATTCCACGACGCCCAACAGCGTTTATTCTTCGGCATGATAGAAGTATCGGTATGCATGACGGCAGTGTTTGGCTGATATTGAAAGGCAGAAAGAACGTCTTGTTCTATATTGCTCGGATCTGCAAGCATCTTCAACGAATCATCGCCGTGAGTGGCTAGGATCACTTTATCGAATCTTGAACTACCGTTCCTACTCGTGACTATGACACTCTCGCCTTCTCTCTTTACAGAAGTCACAGGGTTATTCACCTGAATTCTATCCTTCAATGGTGCGGTCAGCTTTGCCACATAGTTTTTTGCACCTCCACAGACTGTTCGCCATTGCTTTCGTTTCTCTACAGCCAAGAACCCGTGATTCCTCCAGAACCTCAATAAAGTAATCGCAGGAAATGCTTCAATTTTTTCAGGTGGACTAGACCATACAGCTGATGCCATAGGGACCAAATACCATCGAAGAAAGTATTCACCGTAACCACGATACTCAACATATTGACGGAGTGTTAGGTGGTGTAGCTCCTCATTTTCGATATCTGCTAGAGCATCGGTGTTGAAACGTTTAATCTTTAACAGCATTTTCCAGAACTGGAAATTGAAGATGTTTTTTCGGTGGCCAAATATCTGATTTAGAACCCCTCCGTTGTATTCGATACCGTCTGGAATGTGGTTCACCGAAAATGACATACAGGTTTCTTTTGTCTTCACCTTTAGCTCAGCAAAGAGCCGTGTGAGGTGTGGATACGTGTCTTCATTATAAACCATAAAACCAGTATCGATAGGAATGTCTTTTTCACCTTCCTTTATAGTCACGGTATTAGTGTGGCCACCAACATAGTCGTTTGCCTCGTAAAGTGTTAGGTCTGCATCATCTTTGAGAAAATGAGCACAACCCAACCCCGAAATACCAAGACCTATAATTGCGATCTTAGGCTTTTGCTTCTGGTCCAATTGATTGCTTGAGTCTAATTTCATTTGAGACGCTCTCCTAATAATTGCTTTGGAACGCGTTTGAGATTTCTGACAAGTCCTAGCCATGACATTACTTTCAGGCCATAGTAGGTTATATCAATTTCCCACCACCGAAATCCCTGACGTGTGCTATGGGGATAGCGATGATGATTATTATGCCAGCCTTCCCCTAGGGTGATGAGTGCGAGAAGAAGACTATTACGCGAGTCATCTTCTGTTTTAAACCTCTGTTTTCCCCAAACGTGTGCGAG
>JALZVA010000179.1 GCA_023301335.1 Akkermansiaceae bacterium | reverse complement strand
CCCATCGATGATGCAGTCTCTGATGTCGATCATAGAACGGGAGACATCGATGGCTACGACGATGTCGATCCCACTTTGTTGGTGCTGGACATAGGTTTTACTCCATTGGGGGCGTGCCAGTGCGATAGCGAAGAGTAGCAGAGGGATGAAAATGAGAGGGACCCTAAATCCACCAATGATCTCTTTTGGGCGGGAACCTAATGAACCTAAAATAGAAAGCGAAGAGAAATATAAGGTCGTGCGTGTACCACTTTTACCGCGAATAAAAAATAAAGGAAGCGTGCCCAGAAGGATTAAAAAATACCACGGGTTTGCAAAAGTATAGTGCTGGAGAGCCGGAAATATGAGTCAGAATGTAAGTAAAGTGTTCCGTGCTGTAAAGGCCTAGATGTGTAAAACAGCAGTCAATAAGCTAGCGTCTCGAAGCTCAATTTTTTTCTAGATTTTAGAGCTTTATGTAAACTTCTATTACCGGAAACAAAAAAGCTTACAGGAAATCCTGTAAGCCATTTAGAATGAAATAAAATACTCACGACCGGACTCGAACCGGTACGTCCCGAAGGACAGCAGATTTTAAGTCTGCGGCGTCTACCAATTCCGCCACGTGAGCATTCTTATAAAACCGCTAAAGAGATTAAGTTGGTAGGCTCTCAAGCAGTGGGAGGGACACTAGTGACGTTTTTTAATTTCGTCAATAGTGGACTGCAAAGTAGTTTTTATTTTTTTAGTAGAGGATTGATCCTTAAGCTTCTGCAACGATGGTAAAGATTCATTGGAACCGGTTTTATTGAGAATTCTGCAGGCTAAGTTGAGCGCATCCTTATCTAGGGACTCAAGATGGGGGAGTAATGCGCGTTCGGAGAGTGGCCCTGCTGAGAGTAATGCACGCTCGCTAGAAAGAGGGTTTTTCTCCCAAGCATAGAATAAAATCCTTTCAGAGCCTTCAACCCTGTAAGTAGAAAGGTAATTGATGATTTTATCCGAAATAGTAAGATTCTGTTCAGTCGCTTGCTGCATTTCGTATAATAATGCTCCGTTAACTTGCGTAATATGTGCATCGATTTGGATCAATTCACCCGGGTAGTTATTTATTAGTTTTCTCCAATTACTGAGAGCTTCTACGATTTTGATTTTAAACTTTTGGTCGCGGGTGTGTAATAAAGCTCTAAATTCTTGTAAGACTTCAGGAGCATAGGCTAGTGTGTCTGTCTGCTTAAAAAAATTAAGGCTACTATGCTGAACTGAGAGAGAAAGGTGAGGAAGGAAAAGGGAATAAAGCTTCGTTTTTAGGACGGTCGATAAGGTATTGATCTCGTCTTTATCTGGGAATGGAGCGATACATTCTGGCGAGAGTGAAGTCTGGTAAGTGTCTTCTAAGGCAGTTGGTGAAATTTTAGTTACAATGGTTTTGAAACGTGCCTGAGCACTTTTTTCTCTACCTTCCGGATAGGCAAGAAAGACACAGAGAGCTGGCATTTCTTTCACAGGAATGGAGGTTTTGAAAATTTTGAAAGCATTGTCGTGGGGGATTGAATCTTCTAGTAATTCGGTAACCTGGGCTAAATGAATATTCTTGATACTATCGATGAGAATGGTGACGGCCTTTTTATCAGGGTGCTCTTGTTTGAAGGCTTCAAATGCTGGCTGATCGACGACACGGCTCAATGTTTCTAGGTGAGAGATTGGCTCTGGAGAGTCAGTCTTCACATTATCTTTCTCACTATATTGATTTTGCGCGAGTTGAGGGAGGACGTGTCTTTCATAGTCATACGCATCCTTGTAATGTAATGGAAGGTAGAGGAGGCCTGCACTCAGAATACCAGCGATAGTGATCCCGCGATTTTTATGTTTTTTAAATCCAAATATCACTGAGCCACTTGCAACGAGGCAAATGCAAAAGGCTAGGATCATGCGCCTACTATTACTAAGATTGAAGATGATTTGTTCGGGGTGATGACCCAAGATGAAAATCAGGAAGCCTGCTAGAAAAAGGCAGAGACCTACGGCGATTAGAATTATGGACAGGATCGGAGAGCCTTTGGTCGGGACAGGGCTGTATTGAGAGGCCGCAGAATTGCCAAGTGGTTTTTTTGTATCGTTCATCAGAATTTAGTGAAGCTTTACTTGATTGAGTCTTTGGTAGAGTAAATGTGTCTGAGGTTCTATAAAAAAGGTCATTTTCTATTCCGCTTGCACCTCTAGATGGAATCAGATAAACCGCAAGGCATGCATAAGGACTTACAAAACCTGCTCGTTCTTCAAGATCGAGACGTGAAACTTCAATCGCTCGAAGCCACCTTACGTGCAATCCCTGTAGATGTGGAAAAAGAGGGGAAAAAGCTTAAGCTAGACCAGGAAAAACTCGCCACACTCACAGAAGAGCTCAAACTCAAAGAGGTAGAGGCAAGCACTCTAAAATTAGAGCGTAGGGTCCGTCAGGACACAGCCGAAAAGCTAAAAAATCAACTCTATGAAACAGGGAAGGAAAGCGAGCGTGCAGCTCTCGAGGCTGAGGTGCAGCGCTACGAAGCTATTATCAGTGACTACGAAACTGAGGAATTAGTTCTACTCGAAGATATTGATGAAAGAAAGCTAGCTGTAGCGGAACAAGAAGATGCATTGAAGAAGAGGGAGGAACTGACGACTACACATGTCGATGAGCTTAAG
>JALZVA010000178.1 GCA_023301335.1 Akkermansiaceae bacterium | reverse complement strand
GCGCGCTGGTTTCTCAGGTCTATTCTCTAACAAAGACTGTACACCTCGGTGTACCACTAAGTCAGCATACCGACGGATCGGGCTAGTGAAGTGACAGTAGTCTTCTTTTCCTAAACCGTAATGCCCTAGCCCCTCGGTGCTGTAAGCTGCACGCTTCAGGCTTTTGAGTAAGCCAATCTTGACGGCTTGCTCAGAGGGATGTCCTTTAATATCTTCAATGAGTTTCTGCACGTGCTTCTTATTTGATAAGTCACCTGGCTCAAAACCGTGCGACTTTGCCAACTCAGCATACTCTAACAGCCTGCCGATATCAGGAGCTTCGTGGATACGGTAAATGGAATTCACTTTTTTCCTCTTCAGCGCAATCGCCACCACCTCGTTCGCTACTAGCATGCATTCCTCAATTAGTTTATGTGATGGATCATGCACTAGTTTTTCCACCCGTTGAGGGACAAATTTTTCATCGAGAATGACTTTAATCTCAGGGAAATCGAGATCCAGTGAGCCATGTTGAAACCTTCTTTTACGTAGTACCGAGGCCATCTTCCAAGCTTCATGCACCATCTCCTCTATCTCCCCAGTAGGCTCACGCTCTAGAATCTCTTGAGCCTCTTCGTAGGAGAAGCGGCGCTTACTATGGATCACAGCGTCTTGAAGCTTCCAGTTCAGTAGTTCTCCTTTTTCTGAAATTTCAATCACCGCGCACTTGGTCAGGCGATCCACCTCAGGACGCAGTGAACAGATATCATTACATAATTCTTCTGGGAGCATCGGGAGTACCCTGTCCACGAGGTAGGTGCTATTCCCCCTGCGTAGGGCTTCCTTATCTAACTCTGTATGCTCGCGCACGTAGTGTGAGACATCGGCAATGTGAACCCCGAGTCTCCAACCCGTGTCTATTTTCTCCACCGCAATGGCATCATCAAAATCTTTTGCGTCAAAAGGGTCAATCGTTAGAACCAGTCTGTCACGCCAATCTATACGACGTGCGATCTCCTCCTCCGTCACGCCACTGTCGTGAGCCTTCTTTGCCTCCGCTACTACTTCCTCTGGGAACTCTTGCTGAAGGCGGTATTTATGAATCACCGAGAGGATGTCCACACCTGGATCTTCTGGCCAGCCGACGACCTCAATGACTTCACATAAGGGCGTGTCCTGAGCGTTCTCCCACGAGATGAGCTGAACGACAACGACCTGACCTGGGGTGGCATCCTTGGCATTAGAAACCTTCATGCTCTTCGGCAAGAGGGCGTCCTCTGGCTCTACATACTTAAACTTTCCACGCTTCATGTAGAGTCCGATGAAGTTATTGGTCTTCCTTTTTAGGATTTGCTGCACCTTTCCGATCGTGTCGTCATGGTGCTCCTTCGTTGCTCGGCGCTCTTGGTGTTTTTTAGAATGCTTCTGCCAACGTGGTGGTGGTTGATTCCGCACTTGGATCAGCACGCGATCCCCGTCCAAGGCAACGTCCGTGTATTTAGAGGGGATGAAAACTTTTTCATACTTACTTAAATCAAGCCCTGCTTGGAGATTCGTCTCATCCTGAGGATCGGGGAAAAAGAGTGCGCCTCCTTTTTTAAGAAATTTGATACTCCCTACCAGACGACCTTCCGTCTTCGCACGTAGTTTATAACGCGCTTTCTTCCCCTCCACAATCTGCCCTGATTTTTCTAACTTATGTAAGGCAGCTCTCATTTCTGAACGTTGACTAGAGGGAATCTCCATGGCACGCGCCATTTCAGATTTATTTAACGGCTGGTAACCCGCCGTTTTCATTAACTTCAGAATCTTTTCTTTCACTAACTCCACTAAAGAGCATGATCCCATGAAACACAAATGAATAATAGAACTGAGGGCTTCTGGGTAACTTATGCTATGTTGTTTCAACCACGAATAGACACAAATTCACACTAATAATGAATGGTTTTTAGATATCCCATGAGGGTCACAGATCAGTATAGGCAAACATGAAGCTGAATTCCCCTGCTTTGAAATTCGTGTCGATTCGTGCTCATTCGTAGTTAGATTCCCCTAACTCCTTTTTCGCCCAGCTGAGGGATCATCCCTCAGTCTTCTAGCTTCTGTTTTCCCGCAAAGAGTTTATCAATTTCTGCCTTTAGGTAGTGCCACAAGGCCGGGGAGGATTTCTCAATTTTCTGATTTTTCTCGATGATTTGTGCGTGTGCGACACCGAGTTCTCTCCAGGCGCGGCCTTTTGTGTGGAGGTTATGCAGGACCGGGATGAAACGATCGAGGGCTGCGGCGAACTGGGACTCAGCGGTTTGCTCGGCCTCGAACTCATCCCAGTGGGAGCGGAGATCGATTCCAAGAGATTCAGGGAGCATTCCAAACAAGCGGTCGGCTGCCTTCCTCTCCTCGTCTTTATGCGCATCTCTATCCTCTGCATAGAGGAACACGTCACCCGCATCGACTTCCACGACATCGTGGATTAAGAGCATCTTAATGACACGGCTGATGTCCACGCCTGCTGGTGCGTAATCTGCGAGCACTAGTGCCAGGGTGGATACTGCCCAGCTGTGTTCTGCCGAGTTTTCAAAGCGTGTCTCAGAGAGTAGGTAGGTCTTTCTCTTTACCTCTTTTAAGGCATCTATGGCTTTGATAAATGCTAGCCTCTGTTCTAGGTCTTGCATTCCTAGTGGTCTAACTGAATCCCCTGCATGGCAGCGAGCTTTTTCTCAAACACGGCGGTGAGTAAGAGTAGCGTCGCCGCGACACTCACGCAGCTATCTGCAACATTAAAGACGGGGAAATTATAATCGATGATCGGGATCTTTACCGCTAGGAAATCCACCACGTAGCCCTCACTTAGACGTGTCCAAAATGACTCACCCTTCAGATGCTCTAGGAAAAACCCCTGAGTTAATCTATCTGTGAGGTTCCCTAACACACCTGCAAGTAATAAGGGAGCGGCATAACGGGCGGGCTTAAGCTTAAAGAAGCCTTTGATCCAAAGTATTCGAATCACAAAGAGAGCAACAATCGGGATAATCAGGAACACAATCGGCGCCCAAGCTGATCCATTCCCCAAGCCCCATGCTACTCCTTGGTTATGTACTCTCGGCAGCCAGAAATGGCCTTCGAGTACATCGACCTTGGTATTCCCATCTGCATTAAACCACCAGTAGATGATCTCTCCCTTCTCATTCACATACCCCGATTCCTTCCGCACGTTAAAGTGCAGCACGCACCACCACTTCGTAATCTGATCAACGATGTAGAGTGGTACGACGAACGCGAGGAATAAGAAGGGTGTCTTCATAGGTTTTAAAACTTAAACAACTGCGTCACAGCGTTCACACAGGCCACTTTCTAACAAGGGTTCATATCTTCGGCAACGTGGGCACATGGCATACTCTGTCTTCTCTGCTTCCGCTGAGATGGCATCGCCCTCCACGACCTCAAGGTCTGCTAGGATAAAGAACTCGGTGGAGAACTCACGGTCTTGGATGATTTCCTTACTGGCGAAGTCTGCTGGCACCGTGACTTTTACACGTGCTTCATTATTTTTATTAAAGACTTTTGCCTGCACCTTTTCCTCAATGGCAGTTTGGATAACTCCACGTAGTTCTAACAATTCAGCAACCTGCTCAGTCACTTGGCTCGGTGCCCATTCGGCTTTTGCCTCTGGGAAATCCTGCTCATGCACTGAGCCTTCTAAGCCAGCATGCTCCCACGCTTCATCTGTGGTGTAGGCGATGATCGGAGCCATTAGCTTCACAATCGCTAAGAATGTTTCATGCATCACCGTCTGGGTAGAACGGCGACGGATACTAGAGCTGGCGTCACAATACATTCTATCCTTGGTCACATCGACGTAGATTGCGGAGAGTTCAGATACGCAGAACTCATTCACTTTATTAAACACCTTGCGGAATTCAAAGTTTTCATAAGCTAGCTTACATTCACTGATCACTACATGGAGTCGCTCTAACAACCACTGATCTAACAAAGGCATATCCGCCTTTGCCACGGCATCTGTCTCAGGATTAAAGCCATCTTTATTTCCTAACAGGATACGCAGTGTATTTCTGAGGCGACGGTATGGTTCCGAAATTTGCTTGAAGAGTTTTTCACCGAAGGGAACTTCTGTCTGCCAGTCTACGCTTGCGACCCATAGTCTAACAATGTCTGCTCCATAGGTTTCGTAGTAATACTTTGCGTCTACAGGTTTCCCACTTGTTCCAGACTTAGAAATCTTAGCTTCATCGGCGGTGATCTGTCCCTTCTTCTTTTTCTCAAGTAAGTCCTGGTCCACCACAAATCCGTGTGTCAGCACAGACTTATAGGGGGCGCGGTCATTCAGCCCTACAGAGAGCATGAGTGAGGACTGGAACCATCCGCGATGCTGGTCGGTGGCTTCGAGATAAAGATCTGCTGGGCCCTGAAGCTTTGGGTGGCGATCCACCACAGCCTTATGAGATGATCCTGAGTCGATCCACACATCTAGGGTATCACGGCATTTTTTATAATTACTTGGCAGTCCTAATCTTTCTGCAAGTTCCTGGTCAGAGAGCTTAAACCAAATGTTCGAGCCTTCTTGCTCAATCAGGTCGGCTACCTTCTCTGCTGTATCAGCACAGATCACTGCGGAACCGTTCTCATCAAAGAAGACGGGAACAGGAACCCCCCAGGTCCGCTGACGGGAAACACACCAGTCTGGGCGTGACTCCACGGTGCCGTAGATACGGTTTCTCCCCCACTTTGGCAGCCAGTCCACCTTATCAATTTCCTCTAGTGCCTTCTCTCTGAGGCCTTCTAGAGAGATAAAGAACTGCTCTACAGCACGGAAGATGATCGGAGTCTTAGATCTCCAGCAGTGTGGGTAGCTATGTCTTAAATTTTCTTTTCCTAACAGATGGCTCTTTGCTGCGAGGATTTTAATGATCGGTACATTACAATCAAACACATGCTCACCTACTAATTCAGGGATTCCGCATTCTTCTGTGTATTTCCCTTCATCATCGACTGGGGAGTGTACCTCTAATCCATTCTGCATTCCGGCAGAGTAATCGTCAGCACCATGTCCAGGGGCGATGTGCACAGCTCCGGTGCCCGCATCCGTGGTCACGAAGTTTGCATTGATTAGTTTACTGGTTCTCTCCAAGAAAGGATGCTGAGCTTCGAGACCTTCTAGCTCAGCGCCTTTAAGTTCCTGAAGTGTTTCCTTCAGAGCGAAGCCTGTCTTTTCCTCAAACACTGCGATGAGCTCCTTCGCCACGACTAGTTTTTTGGTCGTGACGATGGTTTCCCCATCTTTTTCGATAGATTTTTCAAAGACTCCTACCACGTAATCAAATAAAGGGTGTGCTGCGATCCCTTGGTTAGCAGGAAGTGTCCAAGGCGTGGTGGTCCAGATGACCATCGATACACCTGCTCCGAACTGATCTGTGGTGAGAGGAAATTCTACATAGATGGAAATGGATTTCTTCTCTTTATATTCCACCTCTGCCTCCGCTAATGCTGTCTGTGCTCCGTAAGACCACTGAACAGGTTTTTTAGACTGATAGACACTGCCCCGTTTGATAAGCGCAGAAAACGTCCGCACGATGTCCGCTTCATACGAGGCGTCCATGGTCAGGTAAGGGTTCTCCCAATCAGCGAGAACGCCGAGACGGCGGAAGGATGCTTTTTGGATATCGATCCACTTAGAAGCAAACTCCACGCAACGGCTGCGGATCTCAGCTGGCTCAAGACCTGCTGCGTTCTGGCACACCTTAAATTCAATCGGAAGGCCGTGACAGTCCCACCCGGGGATAAAGGGAGTTTCAAACCCAGCCATGCTCTTTGATTTCACCACTAGATCCTTGAGCACCTTATTGAGTGCAGTTCCCATGTGAGCATCCCCATTCGCAAAAGGAGGGCCGTCATGGAGTATGTAGCGTGGGGCATTTTGTTCCGCACGACGCTGCTGAATGCGTTCATACAGTCCCTCAGATTCCCATTTTTCAAGGCGGGCTGGCTCTTGTTTCACTAAATCTCCACGCATTGGGAAACTCGTCTGCGGCAAGCTCAATGTGTCTTTATAATTTGGGCCTTCGTTACTCATGATAAGGTCTTCGGTTGAAGTGAGCGGCAAGCTATACCTGTGCAGCTTTAGGGTCAAGAGGGTTTCAATGGATCGATTAAAAATACAAAGAGCTCTTAAAATATCCTCTCCAAGCTTTCATTAAATCGCTCAAATACAATTAATTTCCATTTTTAATGCAAAAAACTTGCATTAATGAATTTTTATCCTATTTCGAGTTCTATGACCGCATTAAGAAACACCGCTGCACTACTTTGGATTTCCTCAGCGACAGCCTTCGCAGAACCTGAATTAAAATTTTCCGCTTTCGCCACAGGCGCAACTGGAACCTCTGATCAAGAGCTTGAAAGTCATGGCCGCCATGAGCATGATCCAAACGATGTACTCACTCTTCAGGGTGTGGAACTCGGAGCCTCCGCTAAACTGAATGATATCTTTTCCGCCCAAGCTAACTACAACATCTTTATCGATGGTGATAGCTTTGGTGGCGAATGGGAAGATAGCTACGGGCAAGCTAATCTTTTTAATGACACCTTTATTATTCGTGCAGGAAGAATTTATAACCGTATTCATGCTGAGAATAGTCAGCACTTACACGCTTGGAGTTTCGTTAACGGTTCCCTACTTACTACTCGTTTTGGAGGAGACGAAGGCCTTCTTTCTGATGGAGGAGAGCTACAATACAAGCTTCCTTTCTTTAAGCATGACTCATTCTTCAGTGTTTCCTTCAGTGAAGTAGTCGGGCATGAAGAGGAAGAAGAAGAAGGTGGCGAAGATGAAATCGACGGAGAAGAAGCCGCGTTTGAAGACACCGTGCTCACGCTTAACTGGAGAGGTAAGTATCTCTTTGATGACTTCAATTACCTCAACTACAGAGCACACTATTCTACTGGAGATAACGGCTTCGGTAGAGATGCAGAGCTCTACGGTCTAGGGCTTGAGTATGAATGGCAAGAAGGTGGTTTCTCTTCCAATGAGCGCTACGCCACTGTTGGAGTTGAAGGGCTTTACAGAGATTTTGACTTTGCTTCAGAAGACGGTGCTGTCCGTGGTAACGCAGAAGAATTCGGCGTTTCACTCTCGTCCACTTACGGCTTTGCTCCAGGTTGGGAGCTAGCAGGAAGAGTAGAATACCTTGAAGGAGTAGATGAGCTAGGAGAAACCCCTCAGCTAGGCCGTTACTCTCTCGCCCTCACACGTGCCTTCGAAGTCAATGAATTCGTAGGCGGGACCGCCCGTCTCCAGCTTGATCACGAAGATCGTGATCAAGAGACTAACGCTACAGCCTTATGGTTCCAGGTAAACCTAGCTTTCGGATCTAACTAATATTGGTTCATTTTAAGGGTGCTTAGAAACCCTTCCTAAGTTTATTTTTTAGAGGTAGGACGTGTATGATTTACATACATTTCCTACCTCTTTTTATTTTT
>JALZVA010000177.1 GCA_023301335.1 Akkermansiaceae bacterium | reverse complement strand
CCAGTATTTTTCCTGATTGATAATAATCAACCAAGGAAGCTAAACATGAAAAAGATACACTGCCCTCCATAGCGAAGAATGCAAAAAGGAAGTCATCGATGACTCGCTAGATCAGATGGTCGATGAAATTCGGAGTAATGCCTACAAGTATCGTCACCGAATCGTTTCAAAAGTCTATCACTCGTCAATGAAGTTCATTTGAAATAATAACTAATTTGAGCTAATTCCATAAATCAAGGAATCATTAATTTAGGAGAGAAGTTGTGCGAAACCCTTGGAGAATACCAGCCTGGGGAATCTGCTCAGAAGATGCAGAAGCGTAAGACGCGCTATTTCAAGGACGGTTTGGTGATAGGGAGCGAGGGCTTCGTGTTAAGCAACTAAAAGCTCAAACTGGGCGGTATCAAAAACGTGCGACAGGGGCGAGGAAGATGAAGGTCAAAGGCAATGTACTGCATTGTATCGTAATGTAACGAAAGATGCGTTTAAGGCGAGAACTTGTAAAAACGAGTAAAAGCTAAATTCCGCTTGCTATTGAGAATGAATCTCACTATGCAGTCCTTGGAAATAGCGATGAAAAAATTAGCATTACTTGTATTAATCATCAGTTCTCAGATGACAGGAGCTCAGGAAGCGGCCAAGCAGGCTTCCCATGAGGAGGCGGAGGCATTGATTAAGCAATGGATCGCGACCGAAAACTTGATCTCAAAAGAGGCGACTGAGTGGGAGGTTAAAAAGGCCCATCTCACTCAAATGAGCGAGATTTTTACCGAACAGGTCAAGGTATTAGATGAAGATTTGGCAGCTGGGCAGTGGGAGGAGAGTGACTTTGAGAAAAAAAGCGAGACGCTTAAAAAATCTATCACTAGCTCAGAAGAGGCCCGTAAAGCGGCAATGAGTTTTGTGAAGACTGCGGCTCCACGTGTGAGCAAACTTGCAGGATCTTTTCCAGAGCCATTGGTAAAAGAACTTGAGCAAGATATCACAGTCTTGAGCCAGCAGGTGAGTAATGAAAATGTGCGTGAACTTCTCCGCACATTGATTCACATCTTACAGAAGGCGGAAACATTTAATCGGGCATTCACCTTTCATGAACAGACTTTAACTATTAAGGGGGAGGAGTACAGAGCTCAGGTGATTTACTTCGGCTTGAGTTCAGCCTTTTTTAAAGCGGGAAAGAAACATGGAGTAGGAAGTCCCGGAACAGGAGGATGGACGTTTACTGAAAAACCAGAATTGAGAGCACAGATTGAAAAGGGCTTTGCCGTGCATGAAGGAAGTGTGCCGTCTGCCTTGTTCAAGCTTCCTCTTAAATTGAAAGGAGGAGAGTAATGAAAGCGATAAAATTACTTTGCGTGCTGTTTTTTCTTGGTCAGCTCAGTGCCCAAGAAGCATTAAACAAACAGGTAAAGACGGATTTGTTAGATGCGCAGCAAAGACTAAGCTCACAACGTGAGGAGGTAGGGAAAGAAAAAATCGATTTAGCCGCGAAGTTCAATGCACTCCGTGAGGAACGTGACAAAAAGAGCAGACAGGTAGATCTCGTTCGACGTTCAAAAGAAGGCAAAATGAATCTTCTGAGAGAGCTTGAAGGGAAAGAGTATGGATCGGCCTTGGCCGTTTCTGAACTGAATCAAATGATCTTCCAGTATGGAACGCGATTAAGTGTGAAGTTTCTTCCAGGAGAAGCGGAAGATAAGAGACTTGATGGGCTATATTCCTCTTCAAAAGATCCGAATCAATTATTAGCAGAGCGTTTTGCTGTGTTAGAGGCTGGGATGGAGAGGTTAGAGAGTGCGATTGGTGGACAGATCATAGAAGCTAGAGCATCGAGTGATGAGGCGAAGCTCCTCTCTGGGAAAGTAGCACACTTCGGGCCAGTGAACTGGTTCCTCTCTGACGATAGCTCAGCCGCTGGTCAGTATGTAGTTTCTCCTTCGGGTGAGGTTGCCAGTTTGATCCCCAGGAGTGAGCAGGCAGTAGCTGAGCTTCTTTCTGGAAAGGAGACAAACATGACCATCGATATCACTGGGGGAAAGGCAACCGCTCTGGCATCAATCAAGCAAGGCCCTTTAGATCTTATTAAAAAAGGAGGGGCGTGGATTTTTCCTATTCTTGGGATTGCATTGATCGCTCTTATTTCTGCCGCCATTAAGTTTATGCAACTAGTGAAGCTTAGGCACCTTGGCTCGGAATGGACTCAGCAGGTGGCAGAGCATTATCTGAATGGTGAAACAGCCAAAGCTGAGGAGCTTGCTGCAGCACCTAGCCACCCGATTGGGCAAGTGCTCCCAGAGTGTATTAGAGCTACATCCACCAGCATGGAAGTAGCGGAAGAAGTGCTTTATGAGAAGATGATCGGGGTCAAGCAAGGGTTACGCAGTTGGCTTCCCTTTGTCGCGATCACTGCGGCGACGGCTCCGATGCTAGGATTGTTAGGCACGGTCTCAGGACTGATCCGCACCTTCAGCGTGATTACAGTAGAGGGAACAGGTGAAGCGCAGTCCATCTCAGGAGGGATTTCGGAAGCTCTAATCACCACTTTATTTGGACTCGCTGTAGCGATCCCCGCATTCATTATCCACGCACTGTTATCGAGGAAGGCAAAGGGGATTGAGCAGACCACTGAACGCATCGCGTTACGTTTCATGAACTACGTTAGATTAGGGCAGAAATAGCAATGAGTGTTGGGTTACAGTTTTACTTAGAAGTTCAGGAAGTGCTCAGGCAAGGCGGGATAGTGCTGTGGCTGATGCTGGTGCTTTCAGTGATTCTTTATGGCACGATAGCTTCGACATGGATGGGCTTGTGGAAGTTACGAAAGCATGTAGCTGATGTGTCAGGGCATTTGGATGCATGCCGTTCGGAGCATGATGTGAGCCGAGCGGTAGAAATTTTTGAGTTAGAAGAACTCGCGTGGGTAGAGAGAAGGTTTCCTGTGATAGCGGTAATGATTGCTCTTGCTCCATTAGCGGGTTTGTTAGGAACTGTATCAGGAATGCTAGCGACGTTTGCAGGGCTTGCTAGCCAAGCCGCAGCGAAGCCAATTGATAGTATCTCTTCAGGTATTTCAGAAGCATTGGTCACCACTCAAACGGGATTGTTTATGGCGATTCCTGC
>JALZVA010000176.1 GCA_023301335.1 Akkermansiaceae bacterium | reverse complement strand
TCGCCGACTGCTGCTTCGTCAGCTAAGTAGGTAGAGGCTACCCCTTTTCTGTTTTTCTCATGTGCAGTATAGCGGACTGCTGCAACGGTGAGGTGGACTTCTCCTTCGTGTGCCTTAGGGCTGGAGGCGATGGAGTAGAGACGTGGAGGGAGCTTTCTTAGCACGTTTACGAAGTCTTGAGCATTGAGGCTATCGATCTTATAGGATTCGATGAGGTCGATGATTTGACGACCCCAGAGCCAGTCCTTTAGCTCTTGTTTATTCTCTTCTTCTAAGAGTCTGGTTAGCTCTGCAGAACTTGCATGGGCGTTATATTTTTTAAGAATGCTCTTAGAAAGTACAGTGATGTCGAGCTGCTCTGTGAGTGCTGTGGCAAGGGTGGTAGGATCATTCCCTTTCACGGTGACTTCGGAATCTGCATTGAGTCCTGTGGCGACTAAGATATCAGTGACGACTTGCTCGCAATTCAGCGGCACGACGGCGAGGGCATCTCCTGCTTCATAAGAGAGGCCTGAACCTTCGAGGTCTAATTCGACGTGGATCGTTTCTTTCTCTGTTCCTGGTCCATTGAGGAGAATGCTTTCGAGAACTTCAGAAGGGAATGGGTTCTTTTTGCTATACTCTACAGTTGTTGGTGCAGTTTCAGCTACCAGAGGAGCGGCGGCAGAAGAAGGTGATCCGATCTGGTCTAAAACAGCACTAGCCCAAGAGTCATAGCTGTCTTCGTAGTCAACATCGCAGTCTACTCGATCGGCAATACGCTTAGCACCCAAAGTTTCAAAGCGAGTATCAAACTCCTTACCTGTTTGGCAGAATTTGTCATAGGAAGTGTCCCCGAGTGCACAGACGGAAAAGTTGACGCCGCTGAGATCGGTTTTCTCATTCATGAATGCTTTATAAAAATCTTCTGCAGCTTCTGGTGGCTCGCCATCACCCCAAGTAGAGACGAACGTTAAGACGGTATCGAATTTTTTAAGCTCTGAAGGAGAGGTCTCTGCCATGTTCTTGAGAGTTGGCTTAGCTCCTTTTTTCTTAATCGATTTCGCGATTTTATCGGCAAGCCCTTCAGAGTTTCCTGATTCAGTTCCGAAAAGAACCATGACTTTTGCTGGTGCCGCAGTGGCAGATAAGCTTGAGCCAGAACTTAAGGCGGCTAAATACCCTGAGAACCAAGCCTGCTGGCTCTGGTCTAGGGAAGCGGTTAATGCATTCGCTGCAGCTCTTTGCTGTGCGTTAAGAAGTGAGTTTTCAGGAATCATGAATCTTAATCCTTATTTAATTGGTAAATTTACTACTGATTGAAGTTGGGCTACTGTCTCCGAAATATGAAGAGATGCAACACAAAATTACTCTAGGATGCCACAAAAAGCGATATCGAGTGATAAAAAAAGGACTTGCGCGGTTGCGGAAGTCCCTTTTTGAGTGTTTTAGGCTCCAATTACCGAAGGGTTATAAAAGACCTCCAAGAATAGGGCCAGTGACTGTAGAGATAAGTTGGCTAGGAAGGGTGAGAAGCCTTGCAGCAGCAGGAGGGAAGCAGGACTGGAGTGAACTTGCAATAAGGACAACGAGGATGATTTTGGTGAATTTCATGGGTAAGTCTTTCAGTTTCATTCACGTGCTATAGATTGGTGGAGAGGAAGTCAATCCCATAAGGATTTCTTGCTTGTAGGATTTACAAAGTTGACGAAGATAAGGGCATGATATCGAGGAGAAAAGAAATTTATCCAGTGAGTGGACCACTAAATCACTACCTCTATCATTTTAATCGCCAGTCAGATATTCCAGTGGTGTATGATGAGCTACTTTCCTTCACTGGCTCAGTTCCTTATGAAGACCCGAGCGGAGAAGAGACATTGTGGCTATCCGTGATGTACTCCCCTGAGGTGATGGAACGCCTTCGTCCGATGCTGACGCAGATTTATACAGCATTAAAATTAGGAGGTGATGATGCGCACCACTCCCATTTGCTGGTGGATAGGATTGATTTCGGAGTGTTCGGAAATTCCCGCCCATTCAGAGTGTGCGTGACTAATCAATTTAATGATAACTCTGATTACTATTACGTGAAGCGTGTCGATGCCTCACGTATTTATGGATTAGAACTAGAGCATATCTTGTCTCCCAATCGTATCAACTATCTGGTGAATGGAAATACGCTCATTGAGGAACATATTGCTGGGGTGCCAGGAGATAAATTTATGAGAGATTACCTCTCTAAGCCTGAACTTAATAAGGTGCGGATAGCAAAAGAATTCACGAAGTTTAATGAGCGTTGCTTTATTCGACTACTCGGAGATATGCGTTCGGTGAATTACGTGGTAGATATCACCCCAGATTTTGAAGAGGTGCAGTATAGAGTGCGACCTATTGATTTTGATCAACAATCCTATGAAGGAAAGGAGAAGGTCTACCTCGCCTATAATTTTAGATCTAACAGAGAAGTTTCTAAGCTTGGGTTGAAATCATTAAACCGTGCGACGGTTAGGCAATACGCGGAAGAAGAACGCTCCCAGATGTCACGTAGAGCAAGCTCTGAGCATAGACGACTGAGTGCAGTGCTGTCCACGATGAAGCGGGAGCAAATAGCGCCACCTGAGAATGTGGCGAAGCTGGGCGCAAACTTAGACAAGATTCATAGCACTAAAGATTTTTCTAAATGTAAAACTATGGGCACTTTAACTGCTGCTCATATTCGCTATATGTTAGATTTGGCCAGTGTTAAATAAAATTTCATGCCTATTAAAAAAATAAATATATTACGTGCGCGTCTTAGCAGTGTGGTCGTGGGGGCAGATGATGCAGCCCTGGCCCTTTGTGTAGCCTTGGTGGCACGTGGACACGTATTGATTGAAGGGCCTCCTGGTGTAGGTAAAACGAGTATTGCACAAGCTCTTGCTGATGCGATGAGTGGCTCGTGTAAGCGGGTGCAGTTCACTCCTGATTTACTCCCGTCAGATATACTAGGGTATAATCTGTATCGCCAAAAAGAAGAGGAATTCGAATTTGTTAGAGGACCAGTATTTTCTAATGTGCTATTAGCGGATGAAATTAACAGAACCTCGCCGAGGGTGCAGTCAGCACTGCTAGAGGCCATGAATGACGGGCAGGTTTCTATGGACGGTGAGACGCATAAGCTGGAGCAGCCCTTCCTAGTCTTGGCGACTCAAAATGACACTACTCATACCGGCACCTTCCCGCTTCCAGAGCCGCAGCTTGATCGATTTCTACTTTCCATCCCGATGGAGCTCCCCAAGCGGGATTTACAGATAAAAATTCTAGAGTCCTACGGGCAAGAGCAAGGCAGCCTTGAGCCTTTATTGAATAAGGAAGAGATTTTTCAGTTACAAGAACAGGCGGATAAGCTCTTGGCCAGTGAGCATCTGAACCGCTACATCGTGGACCTCTGCGAGGGGGTGAGAAACTTAGCGGGCGGTGCGCATACGGTTTCGGTGCGTGCGAGTATTGCGATCCTTCGGGCAGCTAAAGCACTGGCTCTTATTGAGGGGGATGACTACACGAAACCTGACCATGTGCAGCAAGTCTTCATGCATGTGATGGCGCACCGTGTTCTATGCGATGACGGGAGTGATCCTGTAACTGTCTTACAAGCTGTTTTAGAGAAAGTTCCCGCTCCTTAGAAATGGCTAGGGAATCGAGGGATGTTATCACAAGGATACAACCAGAGGGATGGTTGCTGGGAGTATTTGGTGGGTGCTTGCCTTTTGTGTTAGGTTTTATTTTTGCAGATGGAGTGTTGTTAGTAGTTTCTCTGCTCTCTCTCGTGTTGCTGTTTTTGGCGAGGTGCATGGGACGTGTGAATCTCAGAAAAATGGAGCTAGAGGTAGAGATGCCTCATCGTGTCTATGCAGGCAGGGAATTTGAATTAACCCTGTACTTAGATAATCGTAAAACGTATGCGGGGTCGTTTTTTCTGTCTGTTGGGCTCGCGGTGTTACATCAAGTTTATCTCGAGGCTAAGACGAGCTGGGTAGCAGCAGGTGGAAGCGGGAAGCTTTCTCGACGTGTGAAAATTCCTCTACGAGGATCGACTACGCAAATGAAACTTACATTAACCTCTCTGTTTCCATTACACCTATACCATCACGAGATGCTAGATGTGCTGCCTTGCGCGTGTGTTGTCTATCCTCGCTTGATTATACCACATGAGATTAGAAATAGAGGATCGTTGAATGATAGTGATCCCCAGCAAGGGTTACAGCTAGGTGAAGCGATGGGTGAGTTGAGAGGCATTCGAGGTTGGCAGCCAGGGGATGCCACGAAGAGAATCCACTGGCCGGCATCTGCAAGATCACTTGCCAGGGGACAAGATCTACGTGTCAGGGAGTATGACCCACCTGGGCACACCCCTCAGAATTGTTGTGTGATCTTCCACTCCCATGCGGTGCACGGAGAGGTGTACCGGCATGATAGATTTGAAAGAGCATGCTCACTTGCAGCTGGGACATTAAACTATTTGTTTAATAGGCGGGTGAAAGCGCAGTTTACCGCAGACTTCTTAGCTTGGCAGCAAATGGAGTGTGGAACGCGTGCCGAGTATATTGAATTACTAGCCATTTTAGC